>CAYRXL010000179.1:789-3878 GCA_964428295.1 uncultured Alphaproteobacteria bacterium | reverse complement strand
AAAAACAAGAACATATAGTATATAAATAAAAATAATATTGATTATAACACCACATCCTTGTGGAGTTTTTTGTTTGTGGGATGATCGACAGCATTTGATATGGAAATGGGAAGTAGTGATTGAAGAAAAGTATAAAAATATTTTAGATGATTTGATGGTTTTGAAGTGCTTATATTGCCACCTATGGTAAAACGATCAATATTTCTGACAGCAATACTTTTTGGACTGATTGTTTGGTCTTGTGAAGATTTAGAAGATTGTGCAGGTGTTGTTGGTGGAGACAGTGTTTGTGGGTGTACGGATAGTACAGCAGCCAATTATGATATTACAGCAACATTTGATGATGGGAGCTGTGAAGATTGTGCAGGTGTTGTTGATGGGATTAGTATTTGTGGGTGTATGGATAGTACCGCAACCAACTATGATAGCACAGCATCATTTGATGATGGGAGCTGTGAATATGATACCGCTCCTCCAACCGTTATAATTACTACTACTTTTTCAGGTTCAGTGTATGAGATTGTAGCCATCTCAGTTATGGTGAGTGATGACGTTGGTATTATGAAGACTGAACTATGGATAGATGGAGTTGCTACAGGCGTTACTGATGATAACGAACCCTATCTGCTTTTATGGAATACAACCAGCTATAATGACAGTACTGATTATGTAATTGTTATTCGAGCATATGATACCAGTGGAAATACAACTGATTCAGATCCCTTAACACTTACAGTTGATAACTCCTTAGCGGTCCCGAGCTCTGTTCAATTGTATCCTGTCACTTATCAGGATGATACATTTATGATTTCTTGGTCCCAGAATAATGATGATGATCTCCTATCTTACAATCTATACGAGTCAATGAGTGAAGAACCAAGTGGCATGGAACTTATTTTTACGACCAATACTAGGGACGACACTACTTTTACTGTGACAGGAATATCCCCTGGTGAAGAAAGATATTACCAAGTTACGGTTTCAGATACCTTGGGCCTTACTTCAAACAGCAATATTGAATCTGGAATCGGATCTCTTATATCGTTATGGGCTAACACTTATGATTATATGGGTTATTCAGATTGGGGAAACAGTGTTATAGAAGTGAGTGACGGATACTGGGCATTAGGGGTCATGAATGGACAAAAACGTTTAATGAAGACTGATCTTGAAGGAAATCTAATTCTTGACAGATATGATCTAGGGTATGGCTATGGGAATCAGATTTTAGAATCTAGCGATGGGTCTCTGTACGTATTTGGTGGATCCAATTTTCCTAATTCTGGGGATTATCAAATGACCATTCAAAAACTGGATAATGGAGGGAATGTGATATGGGGTTCATATTTTGATGATGATTCATGGGGTTATGGAGGACTTCTCAGTCAAAATGATGAAACTATTATTTACGGTGAGAAAGATGGTTATGGTGTCGTCTATACTCATAGTGATAGCCTGGAGTGGGAGTTAGTAGTGTCTGATGAGAGCATGGACCGGGTAAAGGGTATGGTTGAGATTGAGAATGGAGGCGGTTATTACATAGCCTTTTCAAAAGATTATGAAACAAAAATCATCAAAACCGATAATAGTTTTTCCGAAGTTGAAGATATCACTATTTCAGGTTACTGTAGATCAATATCTTTAGCGGGTGATGGGAATCTTTTAATCACTCTACAGATGGGTGAGAACGAGCATAAAGTTGCAAAGCTTGATCCATCTACTGGTCAGGATATATGGGCCGAGACTGCTACCGGTCTATACAATAGTTTCCAGTTAGGAACCAATTATTTTGCTTTAGGTCATAGTGAGAGCGGTGCACTTTTTCTTAAGCTCGATGAAGATGGGTCCGTTATTACTTCTACTACATTTGGTTCAGGAATATTATCAGGTTATTCCCTTACATCCGATGGAGGGATAATCATTACAGGTACCACAAGCTATTGGAATGATGAACAAAGTGATACCCCGCTATATAAAACAAATCTCAGTGGTGAGTTGGGTGCAACATTTAGCCTGGTTCAGGGATCTGGCCAATTACTTAGAATGGATAACAGTCGAGATTCAAATCTAATCCCTGTTCAAATAAACAAGAAACAAAGTGACTAGGAATTATTAATGGGTAGATCATCATTGTATAAACTATTATGGACCATGGTTATAGGGTTCTACCTGTTTTTCACCAATATTTCATCTTCCATTTTTGCCCGTGGTTCTGTGGACAATAATTTTGAATCGGATGTACACCAAGGCACAAATGATCGTGACTTAATCAATCCATCAATTTCAGTAATTAATATCAATAATATGGCCTACTGGATCAGTAAAGATGGCGGTGGCACAACAGAAGGTAGTCCTAATGGTGTACAGGTAGATTATCCTATTTTTACAGGTGGTCTGATATACGAAGATGGGATGGTTTGGGGTGTCAAGGCAAATGAATATCCCGAGTCAGCACCTGTTCGAGTGGGTGGATCTACCTATTACGATGGAATGAAAGCAGGCAGAGTCATTTATAATACAGATGGTTCTGTGGCTGGCTCTGATGATCCGGTAAACAACCATGTTTGGAGGGTCAGGAAATATTGGGACACGGCAGATCTTACATCTGATGCTGCCAGTTTTTATATGACAACGATTGAAGAAGTTACTGAAGCTCAGATCCAAAACATAAGAGACCAATATGAGTATGATTGGTATAATTGGCCGGCACCTTGGGGAGCACCCTATAATGATGTTGATGGCAATGGCTCCTTTGATCCTTCTATAGATATCCCTGGTTATCCAGGAGCAGGCCAGACCATATGGGTCATTTCTAATGATGTTCCAACCATTGTTGATGAGAATGGAAATCCAATAGATAATAATAATACAGCACCGCAACTCTACGGATCTGAACCAGTGGGCGTAGAGCTCCAGGTAACAATCTGGGCTTATGAGCTAGATTCTGATAAACCTCTCGGGAATGCGGTCTATAAGAGGACACAATTAACCTACACAGGATTTGAGACAGGTTCTGAGTATATCAACCCGGAAGTATTGGATACAGTTTATTTCACGCAATGGTCTGATCCCGATTTGGGGACCCATAC
>CAYRXL010000179.1:0-768 GCA_964428295.1 uncultured Alphaproteobacteria bacterium | reverse complement strand
GATTTGTATATAATGGAAATGAATTAGATGGTGTATTTAATGGAATCTTTGATATGCCAGCGCCTGCGGGTGGGTATGATTTTTTGAAAAGCCCAGAAGATGAAAACGGCATAGAATTGGGCATGACAGCTTTCACCTATTTTGGTGCTGGTTCATCCATTAGTGACCCGGACCTTTCTTTATATAGTGGGTCCCTGCAGTTCTTTAACCTTATGGAAGGTTTTTTGCCTCGGCCTGAGTACCCGGCACAGGTACCCTGGATAGATCCGATTAGTGGGGAAGAAACAAAATTTGCTTTGAATGGTGACCCAACCACTGGGCAGGGGTGGATCGATGGAATTGAGCTGCCTCCAGGTGATCGGCGTCTAGTCATGAGTAGCGGACCATTCAGCATGACCAAGGGTGAATCACAAGAGATTATTGTGGCTCTTGTTGGCGCCCAGCAATATAACCCAATTGAATCCCTGCGGGAATTGAAAAAAGATGATGAAAGTATACAGCTTGCATATGACACAGATTTTAATCTTTTGGATTATAGCGTAAATGTTTACCCAGAGATTGAAAGTGGAATTGGGACAGTGTGCTCCTTAAGCGTAGATGTCTCTAATACTGTGGCAACTGTGTATGCATCACTGGATAATGGTTTGGGCTCAGTGGTAGATCTGATTCTGAATATAAGTAACAATTTTTCTATCCAGACTGAACTTGCTGAGAGTCCCAATCCATATACGCTATCTCTTGTTCTATATTTAACCACAGGGGGATCCT
>CAYRXL010000178.1:1288-3919 GCA_964428295.1 uncultured Alphaproteobacteria bacterium | reverse complement strand
TATTTATATTGAAAAAAATATTATTGACAAAGCTCCAGTAATTAACCACACAGATTTAGAATTAATAATGTTAGAAGAGCAGGTTTATAGAAAACCACCTTTTGTAGGCAAAGATGGAAAAGTGAAAGCTGGCTATTATTAATTGAAATAATTCTTTGTACGAATAAAAAGATTGTCCAGCTCATCCCCATAAGTCAACTTATTGATCGACTCTCTTAAAGGTTCAATCCCAAGTCCACCTGAATAAACATCCAAGGCCATATTGCTGTCCTCATGGCCCATGAGTTGGGAGATATGGTTTCTGGGTATTCCAAGGTTTTCCATGCGAGTAGCAAAGGTTTTTCTGAAGGTGTGGAACACAACGCCTTCTGGTAATCCTATCTTATTTCTGAGTCTGCTCAGTCTCTTCTGAAAATTCCAGGATCTCTTATTATCATAGCCACCAGGCGTAACACCAGTAATCAGATATCCATCTCTTGATCTCTCGATGTGTTTTTCAATAACAGGATTCAAAATCGGATTTATTGGGATTACTCTAGAGGCCGCAGATGTTTTCCCCTTTTGAATATGAATGCATTCTTCGCTGATATCTGATTCTTTAACTTCACAAATCTCGTCCAATCTCATACCTGTATAAAGAGCTATAGCAGTTGCACCAAAATCATTCAGCCGGATTTTATCGGATTTAAGAAACTTAAGGATCTCCTCATTGGTCCATGGCCTTCTGTTCTGAACATTCTTCTTGGATTTGGGTAACTGAAGATTATAAAAAGGATTTCTGTCTATGTAGCCTCTAGCTTCAGCCCATCAGAAAAGAGAGCCGACATTGGATGTAATGTTGTTCAAAGTAGAACTTGCAGGGTTCTTTGATTTAATAAAATAAGCCACATATTCACCCGTAATCTTTTTGTTTATATTTGTGATATCATTTTCTCCCAGCCATGCCAGAAAATCTTTGATATTGCTTTCTTTCTTCTTGAAAGTAGAAGATTGCAAGTCTCTTTTCTTTTCAGATAGGAATGTCTGAAATACTATAGAAATGGGTTGAGAAGAAGGATCAGCTATTCTGTAAGAGTCAATTGTAGCTTCTACTGCTTTTTGAGAAGGATCTTTACCAAGCCATTCATGATGATGGCTGTTGAAAATGGCTTCTGATTCTCTTGGACCGTATAGTTCAAGAACCTTCTTTAGAATTGCATCATCAAAGCTAGTATGCTGATCATGGCTGGATTCACTAGCTCGATTCCTGAATTCCGAAGCAAATTCTCTAAGCTTGTCTTCTTTTGATAGTGACTCGATTGAACCATCATTTTTGTGTTCAGCTATTATAATTTGCTGTTTGAATTGAGCGATTACACCATGTTTGATGTTGTTGGCTTTTGAAAGATCTGATGTAAAGAGGTTTTTGCTGAGTTCGCTTTTGCCGATAATATGTCTGACCTTATCTGGAACTCGAACCCTTACCCAATATGTATTGTGACGTTTCCACAGATAGCTTTTATCCAAATCAAATCCCATCATAATTGATTATAATGGGACAGTTATAATGGGAAAGGATAAGAGAATCAAGGATTCATAATACTAACATCAATGCTTTATAGAGTATGTTGGTTGGTTTTCAGTCATCTACACCACCACACAATACAGTCTATAGTATATTGATTTTATTAGTATACTAATGGGATAGGTATAATGGGACAGTTTTTTCTGTTCCAAGTCCTCCAGATCTCCTTGAATAGATCTGAAGTTGCATTATTGTTTTGATTTAACGTTTCCATATAAATTGAAATTATTTTGGTTTAGTCTCCAAGGAGGATTAGGGTTGGAATATGTTTCATTTAATTCAGGTGATAATGCCTGGGGAACATGGGCATTTGTTGAATCTGCTGATTTTATTCCATTTCCTTTATTCTCCATTGTTATCAATAGTGGTTTAGGTAAAGTAGGTTCTGGGTTAGGATTACGTTCTGGAATTTATGCGGGCAAGGAAATCAGGCCGGTAAAATTAGTTGTTGGAGCAAACACTATTATATTGAACAATATAGATGGGGATGAGAAACAATGAATACGAAATTTCGCAAATCTCTACCAGACTATAGCTTGGACTTCTTTGACGCCCAAGCGGCAGTTGATGCCATCACGCCTGGAGCCTATGCCAAGCTCCCTTACACCTCTAAAGTATTGGCTGAACAGCTAGTACGTCGTTGTGTGCCAGCAGCGATTAATGCTTCACTCAGTCAGCTAATCGAACGCAAGCGTGATCTGGACTTTCCTTGGTACCCAGCTCGCGTAGTTTGCCATGATATCCTAGGGCAGACGGCATTGGTTGATCTGGCCGGTTTACGTGACGCTATCGCCGATCAAGGTGGGGATCCAGCTAAGGTCAACCCTGTGGTACCTACGCAGCTGATCGTTGACCATTCCCTTGCCGTAGAACACGGCGGTTTTGATCCACAAGCCTTTGACAAGAACCGCGCCATTGAAGAAAGCCGCAACGAAGAACGTTTTCATTTTATCGAGTGGACCAAGACCGCGTTTGAAAACGTCGACGTTATCCCTGCTGGTAATGGCATCATGCACCAGATTAATCTGGAGAAGATGTCTCCGGTTATTCAGACTCGCGATGGCGTG
>CAYRXL010000178.1:0-1278 GCA_964428295.1 uncultured Alphaproteobacteria bacterium | reverse complement strand
CACACGCCACATGTTGATGCCTTAGGTGTTATCGCCATTGGTGTGGGTGGTTTGGAGGCCGAAAACGTGATGTTGGGCCGTGCCTCCATGATGCGTCTACCAGACATCATTGGCGTGAAACTAACTGGGAGGCGTCAACCTGGTATTACGGCTACTGATATCGTTTTGGCTATCACCGAGTTCCTGCGTGAGCAACGTGTAGTATCTGCATACCTGGAATTCTTTGGTGAAGGTAGCAAGCACTTGAGTATCGGTGATCGTGCTACCATTTCTAACATGACACCTGAATTTGGTGCCTCTGCTGGTATGTTCTACATTGACGAACAAACTATCGACTACTTGAAGTTAACCGGCCGTGAATCCGAGCAAGTGCAGCTAGTAGAAGACTATGCCAAAAAAATGGGTCTGTGGGCCGATGACATGGTTGACGCTGAATATGAACGCGTGTTGGAATTTGATCTATCCAGTGTTGTGCGTAACATGGCTGGTCCTTCCAATCCGCATCGTCGGTTGCCTACCACGGCCCTGGCTGAGCGTGGCATTGCCGTTGACCTAGATAAGGCACAAGCTGAAGCAGCTGAGGGCAAAATGCCAGACGGCGCGGTGATTATTGCTGCAATCACTTCTTGCACTAACACCAGTAATCCGCGCAACGTGGTTGCCGCGGGTTTGCTGGCCAAGCGTGCCAACGAGTTAGGCCTGGTTCGTAAGCCTTGGGTTAAGTCATCCTTTGCTCCTGGTTCAAAGGTAGCGAAGCTGTACTTGGAAGAATCCGGACTATTGCCAGAACTAGAACAGCTAGGTTTTGGCATTGTGGCTTACGCTTGTACTACCTGTAACGGCATGAGTGGGGCTCTGGACCCAAAAATTCAGCAAGAAATAATCGACCGTGACCTATATTCTACGGCGATATTGTCTGGTAATCGCAACTTTGACGGTCGTATTCATCCCTATGCTAAGCAAGCCTTCTTGGCTTCACCCCCATTGGTTATTGCCTATGCTATTGCTGGTACCATACGTTTTGATATTGAGCAGGATGTACTGGGCCAGGACAAGAATGGCAATGATATCTGCCTGATTGATATCTGGCCAAGAGACGAAGAAATAGATGCCATCGTTGCGAGAAGTGTTAAGCCTGAGCAGTTTAACGAAATCTATATTCCTATGTTCGATCTGGGTCAGTCAGAACAGGCCGAAAACCCACTGTATGACTGGCGTGAAAAGAGTACCTATATCCGTCGTCCACCCTATTGGGAAGGTGCTTTGGCTGGTGAGCGC
>CAYRXL010000177.1:0-3947 GCA_964428295.1 uncultured Alphaproteobacteria bacterium | reverse complement strand
ATGAAGTTTTAGTAAAGATGAAAAACTACAAAAATTAGGGATAAACTAAAAAGTTGTAATGCAAAAGGAACGAAATTTTTATCAATCGTTCCTTTGCAAAATAACGCATACACTTAGTTCAGTAAGTTTTATATTGTTATCTCAGCATTTAATTAGTAAGGGAGTAAAATAACAATAAATTATTTATATATGAGAATAATTATTATTTGCAAGCTTTTTTTATTATTTGCAAAATTTTTTAAAATAATTATCCTTAAAGGTTATAAATTTTTATATTCTAAATTGAAACTCATATGAGGATACTCTTTATTATTTTTCTTTTCTTTTTGTTAAATTCAGTTTTGCTTTCTCAGGAAAATACTGAAGGGGTCAAGATTTCTGAGGTAAGTGTTAAAAGAAAAAGTGCAATTATGTGTAGAAGTAGTGGAAACACGTGGGAAAATTGCACATGGATACTTAGTTTTAAAGTAACCAATAGTGGGGGTAAGAGCCTAAGGAATTTTTGTATCTTAGTATCAAAAGATGCTAAAAGATACAATCTTTGCTATGGAAAAAGAAACAAAAACTTTAATGTAGCAGTTGGAGATAAAGAATACATAAGAATTGACCTTAAGAAGTACTTTAATGTGAAAAATGAAGATAGCAAGCCTGATATAAAAATATTAAAAATTACCCGATAAGAATGGATTTTGCATGTTTATAGAGCAACTATTATATTAGCTCTCTAACTGAGACTAGTTATCATTCTCTTTATTTTATAGTTGACATTAAGAATCATTCTCAATAAATTACATAATTAAATATAATAAAGTAAATAGTGATTTTGGAGAAAGTAAAATGTTTAAGTATATTATGAAAGTTGTATTGTTAAGTTCAGTATTTTCTATTTTTTCATTTTCGACTTGGTCAGATGAAGTGTCAGATCTTAAAGATCAGATGAAGATTATAGAACAAAAACTACAAAAACTGGAAGAAGATAATGAAGCTATAATTTCTGCTGTTGAAGAAGGAGGAGGCGCAGCTGATGGTTGGTGGACAAGAACCAGTCTTGGAGGATATGGTGAGTTGCACTGGGAAAATGCCCATGGTTCAAACGATTCTAATTCAGCTGAAAAACAGGTAGATGCTCATAGATATGTTTTGTTTATTGGTCATGAATTTAATGACTATTTAAACTTTGTTAGTGAATTTGAGCTTGAACACGGTATTGCTGGAGAAGGCAAGAATGGTGAGATTGAGTTGGAGCAGATGTATATAGAGCAGAATATGGCTTATATGGATTGGAAAAATACTTTTATTAAATGGGGAACTTTTCTAGTTCCTGTTGGTATTCTTAATGAGACTCATGAGCCTCCTACATTTTATGGAGTTGAAAGAAATGTTGTGGAAAAAGAATTAAATGCAAATACTTGGTGGGAATCAGGAATTCTTTTACAAAAAGGTTTGCCTAGTGATGTTGATTTAACTGTTGCTGTTCATTCTTCATTAAGTTCAACCAATGGAGACATAAGGGCAGGCAGACAAAAAGCCTCTGAACAAGATGCTTCTAGTTTAGCATATACAGCTAGGTTAAAATATACTGGAATTGCTGGAGTTGAATTAGGTCTTTGGACAAACTATCATGGTGATTTAGACCAAACTGCGGGAAAAGGAAATGTTTCAGCAACTCTTTGGGGTGCTCATATTAATATGTCACCAGCAGAAGGTTTTGGCTTTAGGTCAGTTATTGGACAGTGGGACTTAGATTGTCCAACTGAAAATTCTTGTGCAACTAATGGTTATGCAAAACAATGGGGCGTATATATAGAGCCTTCTTACCGTTTCAGTCTAGGAGGAGCTATGGATAGTTCGATAGGATTTTTTGCAAGGGCAGGAGCAAGAAATGACAAAGCGGATGAAGCACAAAATGCTAGTAATAAAGTAAGGCAATATGATTTTGGTATGAATTATTGGCTTGCTCCTAATGCAGTACTAAAGATAGACTACGAAAACTCAAAATTATATTCTAGTGTTAAAGGTACCCACGGTTGGAATTTTGGTGTGGGTTATCAATTCTAAACAAATCACTTTTTCTTTTTATAAAGCATTGCCCTATAATAATAAGGCAATGCTTTTTTTGTTAGGAGATTAAATGGATATTTATAAAATACTTATATTTTGTATGGCTTTTTGTTTATATAATACAATATCCGATGCTAAGCTTGCTCCTGAAGAAAGTGATTTTATTAATGAAACGTTTTTAGAGCATGACCTTAAGGCAAAGAAATTGATAATCAAAGGTGATTTGAAAAAAGATATAAAACTAATAATGGGAAAGTATTATAAAAAAATAATAATGAAGTATTGGGAAAGAGATGGTAAAACCCTTTGGATATTAAATTCAATAGGAAAATACAAACCTATAACAGCAGGATTTGTTGTAGAAAAGTGTTCCATAAAAGAAGCTAAAGTATTAATTTATAGAGAACCTATCGGTTATGAAATTAAATATCCTAACTTTTTAAACAAACTAGTAGGTTTAGTAATTAAAGAAAACATAAAACTAGATAGAAACATAGATAATATTTCAGGAGCAACTTTATCAGTTAGATCTATGGATAGAATGGCAAGAGCGGCATTATTATTGAATCATTATGTAGTAGGAAAAAATTGCATATAAAAACCAGATTAAGAAAAATACATAAATACGTTGGTTTTTTATTTAGCATAATTTTTATACATTTGCTAATTACTGGATTGATGCTTCTATATGCTGATCAACTTAATCTACAAAATGTATATGTATCTAGTAAATTTATATTAAATACTTATGATCTAGCTACGCAAGATGATGTTTATACAGTAAAAATAAATCGAGATAATGAAATAGTTCTTATAGGTAATAACGTTTATTACAATGAGATTCCGGTACACATCGAATCAAAAAATTCTTTAGTTTTAAGTGATGCAAAGGTTGGGACAAGTGTAAGTGGAGAGGAAGTATATTTAAGATTAGAAGATCTTACATACATGATAGATATTGATGAAGGTTTGAAAAGTGTAAATATTAAAAATAAAAATTTACCATGGAAAAAGTTTACTAAAGTTACTAGAGACAAGGCTGTTTTATATTTGAACTTTCATCCGGGTCCAGGAGTTTCATTGCTTAAGATAATTACAGAATTGCATAATGGAAAGTTCATAGGGTCTTTGTTAATCTATGCCATATCCATATCTAGTGTAGGTTTATTATATTTGATTATTAGTGGTTTTATTTTTGGATTAAAATTTAAGAAAATAAATAAAAAAAAATAAAAGAACTGTACTAGAAAATTGATAATTTTCACTATATAAACTATATTTAATCTTTATGTATTTATATTGTTTAGAGGTAAATTTATTTAGTGGGTTTATCAAGTGGTTGTAGAAAATAAATTATTACCTACTTCACTGGTAGGTAGCTATGCTCAGCCAAACTGGCTTATAGATAGAGTAAAACTTGCTTCTATTTCCACTCCCAGAGTAAAAAGAAATGATCTATGGTCTATAGACCATGAGTTTTTAAAAGAAGCACAAGATGATGCAACTATAATTGCTATTCGAGATCAGGAAAGAGCTGGAATAGATATATTAACTGATGGTGAAATCAGGCGAGAAAGTTATTCAGTTAGGTTTGCTACAGCTTTAGAAGGGATAGATCATAAGAACTCTGGCACAGCTATTTCAAGAAAGGGGACGCCAGATAAAGTTCCTCTGGTCATAGCCCCAATAAGGAGGTCTAAACCTATATGTGTGAGAGATGTAGAGTTTTTACGTTCGAATACTGAAAACAAAATTAAAGCTACTCTACCAGGTCCTTTTACTATGTCTCAGCAAGCTGAAGACATATACTATAAGGATCAGCGGGCCTTAGCTAAAGACTATGCACATGCGATAAATCTCGAGATAAAAGCTCTATTTTTAGCGGG
>CAYRXL010000176.1:3355-3952 GCA_964428295.1 uncultured Alphaproteobacteria bacterium | reverse complement strand
AACTTTTACTAAATATAAAAGATGATGTTAAATCAGTTATTGGTGGATATTTAACACAAGAAAAAAAAACAATTAAAGTAAAAAAAAATAATTTAAAGTGTGTTTCAAATATCAAAATTAATACAATAAAAATAAATGATTTACTGTTTGCTTTAAAGGTATGCAAGCATGTTAAATCTAATGCCATTGTGCTAGTCAAAAATAAACAAACAATTGGAATTGGCGCAGGACAAATGAGTAGATTAGACTCAACGAAACTAGCACTTAGTAAGGCTGGTAAAACCCGCAGAAAAGGGGGTTATGTGGCTGCCTCCGATGCGTTCTTTCCTTTTCTAGATAATTTAAAATTATTAATAAATAAAAATTGTAAAGCGGTTGCGAAACCTTTGGGTTCAATAAATGATGAAAAGATAATGAAGTTTGCAGAATCAAAAAAATTTCCTCTTTATGCTTTTAAATATAGACTATTTAAACATTAGTTCTTTTATAATGAATTTTAATAAGAAAAATAAACAAATACCAAAATTACTAGAAAAAATTATTAAATTATTACATCATAGTTCTGGCGGAAGAAAAAAATATAAAGATCAACTTATC
>CAYRXL010000176.1:0-3345 GCA_964428295.1 uncultured Alphaproteobacteria bacterium | reverse complement strand
ATTATTAAAAAGTATATGAAAAATGAAAAAAATTGATTAGTTTTAAATTATCATGTTTGATTTAGAAAAAATAAAAAAAAATATTGTTAAGGGTGAATACAAAAAA
Organism: uncultured Alphaproteobacteria bacterium; assembly: GCA_964428295.1. Lineage (GTDB taxonomy): Bacteria > Pseudomonadota > Alphaproteobacteria > TMED109 > TMED109 > CAYRXL01. Next base: position 3,239 of record CAYRXL010000176.1, on the reverse strand, counting down.
TCTATAGATAAATTAAATACTATTCTATCTTTAAACAATGATAATATTGATGCAATGTATCTTCTTGCTGTATCTCAAGACAAACTTAGTGATTATAATAGCGCAATTAAAAATTATAAAAAATTAATAAAAAAACAAAAAAATTATAATTTTTATGATAATATTGGTAAAATTTATTTAAAGTTGAATGAATTTAAAAGCGCAAAAAAATATTTCTCAGATTCCTTAAAAATTAATTCGAAAAATGCCAATACTCACAATACTTTGGGTATTACTCTAGCAATGCAAAACAAGGAGGCTCTTGCTGTTAAACATTTTTTAAGAGCATCAAGGATAGATCAAAATTTCGTAGACCCAATTTATAATCTATTAGAAATTTATGAAAAAACAAATAAATTTATTGAATTAAAGAATTTAGTTAAACAAAAAATTAAATTATTTTCATCTGACAAGATTATCAAATTTTATCAAAGTTATATATTTGAAAAAGATAATAAGTTGGAACTTGCCTTAAATTCACTAAGAAAAATTGATTTTAGTAAAATAAATATTGAGTGGGAAGTAAAGGCGAAATTTAGAATTGCTAACCTTTATCATAAATCTAAAAACTATAGCAGGGCCTTTAAATATTTTAATCATGCTAATAAAATTATACTTAAAAACATCAATGATGAAAGTTTTATAAACAATATTTTTTTAAACGAAGTCAATAAGTGCCTTAAGTATTCTGCTACACCATCTTCTTCAAATTTTAAAAATAAAAAAAAATTACCATTTAATATTTGTTTTCACATTGGTTTTCCAAGATCTGGTACAACTTTAATTGATGCTGTACTAAATTCTCATTCTAAAATTGAAGTAATGGAAGAAATACCCATAATAGATACTATGTGCAAAAAATTAAAATTGGATGATTTTAATTTAATAACCATGAAAGAACAAAATCAGGCAAGATTATTCTACCAAAACACTATACTACAACAGAAGATTGGAAAAAATTTTCATAACAAGATTATTATTGATAAGTTGCCGCTTAATTTAATTCGAATTAAATTCATACATAATCTTTTTCCTGAAACTAAATTTATCGTATCAATAAGACATCCCTTGGATTGTATATTAAGTTGTTTTACACAAAATTTTTTACTTAATTCAGCAATGATTAATTTTTTAGACCTAGAAAGAACAGCTGTACTGTATGATAAAGTATTACAAATATGGCAAAACAGTAGTAAATTAAAAAATTTAAATATGCATATTGTCAAATATGAAGACTTAATTTCAAATTTTCAAAATGAAACAAAAAAAATATTATCCTTTTTAGAAGTTAATTGGGAAGAAAATATTAAAAATTATAAAAAAATATTGATTAAAAAAGAAAGGATAAGAACACCTAGTTATAGTCAAGTAATTCAACCTATTTATTCTTCATCAATAAATAAATGGAAAAATTATGAAAAAGAGTTATCTTTTGTTCGACCTATAGTTCAAAAATGGATCGCTTATTTTAATTATTGAGCTAAATATAACAAGTTATATGTAATTTATTTTTTTAATAATCCTTAAAGCAGGTATTCAATTTGAAAAAAGAAAATTTAAAATTAGCTCAGGAACAATTCCTAAAAGGGGATAAGGAAGCTGCTAAAAAAATTTGTTTAAACTTAATACATCAAAAATCAGATACAAATGTTTTTAACTTTTTAGGAGTTATTGAATTATCTAAAAACAATTATCTGGGGAGTTTAAAATATTTTCATAAATCACTTGAGACAAATAATAATAATGTAAATGCATTAAATAACGTTGGTAATGTTTTAATCGCAAAAAATAAGTATAAGTCTGCAATATTGTTTTTAAAAAAAGCAATCTCATTTGACAGTAAATTTATTCAGGCGTATTTAAATATCTCACTTGCTTATTTAAAAATTCAAGATACAAAAAATAGTTCATCATACTTAAAAAAACTATTAACAATAGATAAAAATAATTTTTCAGCACTTAATAATTTGGCTAATATTTTTTATGAAAAACAAGAATATAATAAAGGATTAGCTTATTATTTAAAAGCATTAGAAATAAATTCACATGATGAAATTCTCCACAATAACTTAGGATTACTCTATGAAAAAAAAAATAAATTTAAAAAAGCGAAGTTACATTTTCAAAAATCATTAATGATCAAACCAGATTTTTTTGATTGTCAATTTAATTTATCTTTATTAAACTTAAAAATAGGTGACTGCAAAAAAGGAATGGACTTATATGATGCACGTTTCTATAAAAAAGAAAAAAGAAATAGACTAAATATTGACCGCAGTGTTCTTAAATTAAATCTAAATGAAATTAATAAAAGAAAAAAAATTTATATTATTTCTGAACAAGGCTTTGGTGATATCTTCCAATTTAGCAGACTAGGAATAATTCTAAAAAAACTAGGGTATATAGCTGTTTTTATTGTTGAAGATAATTTATATGATTTCTTTTCAGAGCAATTCATCTTTGATGAATATGTTAAAAAATCAGAAGTAGATAACAAATTAATGAAAAATGAAATCATCATCCCTCTTTTAAGTGTACCTAGAATTTTTGGATTAAATTATATAAATTTAAATCTTGGCGAAGCCTATATTAAGGCTAATATTAAAAAAAAGAAGTATTGGTCTTCAAAAATTGACAATAAAAAATTTAATATTGGAATTGCATGGTCTACAACAAAAGAACTTAATTATAGTAGAAATATACCCCTGGATTTAATTAAAAAAATTAATCAGAATAAATCAACTCAATTGATATCTCTTCACACAGAAAAACATTTAAAAGAAACAAATGAAAATATAGATGTTTTAAAAGAAATTACTTGTTTTAAAAATATTGATCTTAAAAAAAAATTTGTTGATACAGCAGCAATTATTGACAATTTAGATCTTGTTATATCTATTGATAATGCTGTTGCTCATTTAAGTGCAGCAATGGGTAAAAAAACATGGATTCTTTTATCACACTATCATGATTGGAGATGGTCATTAAAAACTGAAAAATCATATTGGTACAATTCAGTAAAATTATTCAGAAACAAACAAATTACAAACTGGCAAGATGTTATACAAAAAGTCATAAAAGAATTAGGAAAAACTCTTATTAGGTAAAAAATTAAGGTGTTGCATTAATTTAAAAAAATATACATTATAAAAAAATATCAGAATATACAAATGAATATTGAATTTAATAATTTAATAAAA
>CAYRXL010000175.1:0-3984 GCA_964428295.1 uncultured Alphaproteobacteria bacterium | reverse complement strand
GCATGGATGGTGGACAATAGAAGGTAAAAAAATGTCTAAATCTCTTGGTAATGTAGTAGACCCTAAAAATATAATTGATGTGTATGGTTTGGATCAATTTAGATATTTTCTTTTAAGAGAAGTGCCATTCGGGCAAGATGGAGATTATTCAAAAGAAGCTATGATTAATAGAATAAATAGTGATTTAGCTAATGACTTAGGCAATTTAGTGCAAAGAGTACTATCTATGATACAAAATTCCCACTACTGATGACTAAACTTTATCTGATAAAGAATTTATGAAAGATTTGAATGATATATTAAATTTAGTTAGAAAAGATATGAATAAACTTGCATTTAGTTTGGCTTTGGAAAGAATATGGAAATTAATAAGATCTTCTAATGCATATATTGATAGAGAAGAGCCTTGGAAATTACATAAAGAAAACAAAACTAGGAGGCTAGGGACTGTACTTTATATATTAGTGGAAAGAATCAGGAGGATAACAATATTGATAAAACCCTTTTTACCAGATTCATCAATTTTAATATTAAAACAACTATCTCAAACTGAAAAAATAACTTTTGATAACTTTTATGATCCAATAAAATCTGGTATTGATTTACCTAAACCTATAGGTATATTTCCTAGAATAAAGAAAGAGAATAATTAAGCATGTTGATTGATAGCCATTGCCATCTGACATTTGAAGAATTTGAAAAAGACATAGATAACGTCATCTTAAATGCAGAGAATAAAAATGTAAAAGGTATGCTAACAATTTCTACCAAGCTAAATGAAAAAGATTCAATTAATAAAATAACTAAAAAACACAAATATATTTGGTCGTCAGTAGGAATTCATCCTCATAATGTTAAGAATGAAAGTAATACAAACTATGCTGATATAATTAATATATGTCAGTCTGATAGCAAAATTATAGGCATAGGCGAGACAGGTTTAGATTATTACTATGAAAATAGTCCCAAAGAACTACAAAAATCTTTATTTATAGAACATATAAAAGCCGCAAGAATTACAGGCTTTCCCTTAATAGTTCATAGTAGGAGTGCGGATGAGGATACTATAAATATTTTACAAAATGAATATTATAATAATGGAAAGTTTAAAGCACTAATACATTGTTTTACCGCAAGTGAAGAATTAGCTAAATCGGCAGTAAATATGGGAATGTATATTTCTATATCGGGTATAGTAACATTTCCTAAAACTAATAAACTAAAAAGTATAATAATTAATTTGCCAAAAGATAAGTTGCTAGTTGAGACAGACGCACCTTTTTTATCTCCAGTGCCAATGAGAGGAAAAAGAAATGAACCTGCTTATGTAGATTATACTGCTAAATTTTTGGCTAAGTTATTAGATATAGAAAAAGAATATTTAGAAAGCAAAACAACAAAAAACTTTATTGAACTATTTAACGTTAAGATATAATTTTAGATTATGAAAATTACTATTTTAGGATGCGGATCTTCTGGAGGAGTTCCATTAATTGGCCCTTATTGGGGCGACTGCAATCCTAATAATAAAAAAAACATTAGAACTAGAGTTTCAATTTTATTAGAATTAGCCGGTCAAAATATATTAATTGATACTTCTCCTGATTTACGCTTTCAATCTATAACTAATAAAGTAAAAAAAATAGATGCAGTTTGTTGGACTCATGCACATGCAGATCATGCTCACGGAATTGATGATTTAAGACAATTTTTATGGAAAAGAAAAGATAAACTACCTGTTTACAGCAACAAGGAAACACTTGATAGCCTTAAGAAGCGATTTGATTATGCGTTTGATAAAAATAATAATTATTTTCAACCTTCTTTAGATCCTCATATTTTAAAACCTGGTAAGTTTTGTTTATCTAATAATATAGTTGGTTATAATTTTAACCAATACCATGGAGATGAAACCACGTTAGGATATAAGTTTAAGAATGTTGTTTATTCAACAGATGTAAAAGACTTTCCATATGAATCTAAAAAGTATTTAAAAAACTTAGATTTATGGATTTTAGACTGTGTAAGATATGAACCACATTATAGTCATGCACATTTTAATTTAGCTATAGAATGGATAAATGAATACAAGCCAAAAAAAACCATATTAACTCATCTAGGGGCATGGTTAGATTATGATGAACTATTAAGTAAATGTCCTAACAATGTATTTCCTGGCTATGATGGCCTAGTTGTAGAAATAACATAATATACATTATGCGATCAAGGAATAATATAGATATTATAATAAATGATATATGTAAGCTAATAGCAGGCTTTATATTTGAATCTAAAAAAAGTAATAGTAAAGTTATGTTAGAAATAGAGAATTATATCAAAGCAGAATTTTATGATTATATAAAAGTCATAGATGATGCATTTCCTAACGCAAATGCTAATGATAAGTTTGTACAGATGATTCAAGCACTTTTTATAATAATACAAAATAATTTATATAAAGATGAAAAAAGAAATTTTATTAAAGAAACAATGCAGTTAAGTAAAAACGCTTCTGAATTAGGATTTGACTGGAATAGTAAAGATGAATGTATATTAAAAGTTAAAGAAGAATTAAACGAACTCATGCAAGCTAACAATAAAAATAATTCAAAAGAAATTGAGGAAGAATTAGGTGATTTAATGTTTTCTATTATAAATTATGCAAGAATCTTAAATATCGATCCTGAAAATATTTTGAACAAGGCAAATAATAAATTTAGAACAAGATTTGAAGAATTAAAGAAAAAGATGCTTAATAAAACTACACAAAACTTTAAAGGATATTCTCCTGATAGAGTTCATGCTGTTTGGGAGCAAGTAAAGGTCGAAATAAAGAATGAATAGTATCTCGCTAAAAAGGATTTACAATAATAGATAGTATAAATAATAAACTAATCACTTACTCAGAAGATCTATTAGACTAGAAGTGTCCCATCTTTTACCCCCTTTCTGTTCAATTTGAGAGTAAAATTGATCTATTATTGCTGTTATCGGTAGCCTGGCCCCCACTTTGTCAGCTTGTTCCAAGCATATTTTTAGATCTTTCCTCATCCATTCAACGGCAAAACCAAAATCAAATTTATTTTCAGCCATTGTTTTATATCTATTTTGCATTTGCCATGATGAAGCAGCGCCATCTTTAATCACTCCGATTACTTTTTCAACATCCAGGTCAACCTTTTGTGCAAAATTTATCGCTTCAGACAATCCTTGCAATAAACCAGCTATACATATTTGATTTACCATTTTTGCTAATTGGCCAGAACCTGTATTTCCTATTAAAGTAGAATTTTTAGAATAACAATTTATAATTGGAAGGATCCTATTATAGGCTTCTTCATCACCACCTACCATAATTGTAAGTTGTCCATTTTCCGCACCGGCTTGGCCGCCAGATACTGGAGCATCCAAGAAAAATACATTCTTTTCTTTACTCGCTTTATACAATTCAACTGCTAATGCAGCTGAGGCAGTAGTATGGTCAACTATAACGCTTTTATTAGGTATGGCTGATAAAACCCCCTCTTCACCTTTAACTACCTCATTAACATCATTATCATTGCCAACACATATAAATACCACTTCTGCACCCATTGCTGCTTCAGCTGGATTATTACATAAAACACCACCATACTTACTAATCCATTTAGTAGTTTTATCTTTACTTCTATTATAAACTTTTAATTTTATATCTTTGTTTTTACTAAACAAATGGCCTGCCATAGGAAAGCCCATAACACCCAGTCCTATAAAAGCAATATTCATAATATTTTCCTTTATATCATTTGATATTAACAATTTTTTAAAATGAGTGCCCTTATTTTATTATTGTTCATAAATTACACTCATAAGTATATATAAATAATTTATATAGAAGTAAAAAAAAAAGCCACCGAAAATTTTGGTGGCTTTTAATTGAATGATTAATAAGGGAATGAATTAGAAGTCCATTCCACCCATTCCACCCATTCCGCCCATACCTCC
>CAYRXL010000174.1:2756-3998 GCA_964428295.1 uncultured Alphaproteobacteria bacterium | reverse complement strand
AATTCATGCAGCACATGGCAGCACCGTTGCAACAGGGAAATAAAAGTATGCGCTGATGATTCAGTCAACTCCCGCATCTCACGGATATCCGCCCCACCAATAAACGCCCGGCCTCCTAATCCGGTCAACACAAGAACACGAATCGATTCATCTGCCGCCAGCGTTTCGACTGCCTGCACCAACGCCTCAACTGCCGGAGTGTCCAACACATGGAGGCCGTTATCAGACTCCAGCGTCACCCAGGCAACGCATTGTTCATCGACCATCTTCTTTTCTGTTCGGATTCGTGTCCCCGCCATGGTTGTTTCTCTCACTAATGACCAAAAAACTTCCCGATCGCAGTAAAAGCCCGATAGGTTGCGCTATTCAATCCATTGTCTAGCGCTCTTGGCTGAGCCGAGAATTTGGCGATCACCATTCGCGTCGCCGGGTCGACATGCAGGTACTGGCCAAACACACACAGACCCCCATAAGCCCCATCAGAAGACACGTACCACGCGTCGCGATATCGCCAGCCGGGCATAAAGTCTGCAAAGCTTCTTCGATCCCACGTGTTACCGTGATCCCACGCAACCGGATCGCTATTGCCTCGCATCCCCTGCAGCCACTGTTGCGGCACAAGCGTACTGTTTCCGCCTGACCCGACTGGCAAATGCAGTCGACCAAATCTGACTAAATCACGTAGCGTCATGCACAACCCGCCAGCGGATCGGGGTGCACAGATGCGATCGACATTAATGTACGCATCGTGCGATGCGCCCATCGGCTGCCACAACTCGCGACTCAGGACCTCGGCATACGCAACCCCGGTTACACGCTCGATCAACCAGCCCAGAAGGTCTGTATTGGTAGAAACATAATGAAACACTTCTCCGTGCTCGCCATCCTTTTGCAACGTAACGAGAAAATCGCGCAGATTGTCAACCGTTTCCGGATCCGACGATGGCAACCAGCCAGTAGCCAAACGGTAACGTGCAAAATCACCTGTTTCGTTCTCATAGTCCTCGTTGAATTGGACCCCTACCGGCATATCAAGTAGGTGTCTCACGCGTGCATCAGCATAAGCAGATGCGGCCACCTCGGGAAGGTACTCGCAGACCAGTGCATCAGGATCAAGCACACCCCGCTCAGTGAGAATGCCAATCAGCGTCGCCGTCACCGACTTGGTGACCGAGAAAAGGATATGTGCGCTGTCCGGAGCCAATCCGTGGGCATAGTGTTCGAAGACCAGATGATTGTCAT
>CAYRXL010000174.1:0-2746 GCA_964428295.1 uncultured Alphaproteobacteria bacterium | reverse complement strand
CGCAAAACCATTGGTATGACTGTCTTGTAGAAAATCATCCAGACACTTCTCCTTACCGTCGACACCTTCGAAAGAGACGCGTCCAAGGCCACTCGGCCGCACAACCCATTCGGCTCCCGACGATCCCGCGCGACTGACCTGTGCGGTCGGCAATAACTGACGGATATTGCGAAATGCCCAGTGGCTGAAAGGCACCGTCCGCCAATTCTCGAGCGTTACCCGCTGTACGCGTGGGGGCGGAAACCCCCGCATCACAGCAGAACTATCAAAGTCGTCAGTCGTCGCCATCATTCCGTTCCCCCGGGTTTGCCGCGGATCGATTCATTGGGCTTCAAACATTCGCCGCCAAAGCGCTCCGTAAAGGTAAAGTCCTCCACTGGAAGTCGTCGGAGACGTGTTAATTGTTTGACCGGGCGACCGAGCGGAAGAACCGCAGCAATTGCAAAAGGCGAAGGGATGTCCAGTAGTGCTTTTACTTTGGGTTCACTCGCCACACTGATCGTGGTCAAGGTGCCGCCAAATCCGGCGCGACGAACAGCCAACAGCGTATTCCAGACCAGCGGGTAGATCGATGCGCCCCCAACAATCCCGACACGTCCAAGCGACTGATCAGTCACCGCCACAACGCGCAAGTCGACAACAAATATCAACAGCACATCAGCGCGGCGCAGCGGTTCGGTCAGCAATGCCGGAACCGGCGTTTGCTCAATCGTTTCATCACTGACACGACTTGGTATCAATGCATTCCATGGACTCTCACCAGCGCAAACCTGGGCGGCATAGCGTTTAGAAGCTGGCTCCGCCAGGCGGGCCATTTCATCTTTGGTTGCCTGATTGCGAACGATGATCACCCGTCCACCCTGCCGATTACCCCCGCTCGGTGCAAATCGGGCGTGATCAAGAATCCCGTAAAGGACAGAATTGGGCAGCGACTCGCCGGTAAAATCCCTTGCGGAAAACGTGGTTCTCATCACTTCGTGGCAATCCATATCCCTCTCCCGTCGTAGCGAATTAAGTCCTGCTTACCGTACACTAGTCAACAGTTTTATCATCGAACAAGAAAAGATCAAAAATTCGGTGTAAAAACCAGGATACATACTGTTGAGACTCGATCGGCAACAAATTGACTCTTTTTCAGAGGACGGCTTTCTCCTCGCTGATGGTTTCCTCGATCAAGCTGAGATACAACACCTTCGCGTGTGTTACATGGAGACGCTCGAACGATTGAAGCAAGACCGCGCGCTTGAGAACGTCCAGTCTGGGTCGGATCGCGACGAAGACTTCCAGGTTTACCAAATTCGCACAGCGCATTTGCGACACCCGGTTTTTCGTATGCTAATCAATGATTCACGATTGCTTGATATGGTTGAAAGCTTGATAGGCCCAGACATTCGGTTAATCCACTATCAGGGTGTATACAAGCCCGCCCGCACCGGCGGTCAAATCAGATGGCATCAAGACAATGATTATTTCAAAGTTGCGGAGAACCGCACCATATCTGTGTGGCTAGCCCTTGACGATGCAACAGTCGAAAACGGTTGCATGTGGTACCTCCCGGGCCATCACCACCAGTTGCTACGCCACGAGCAACTTTGGGATACGTCAGAAAAGAAAGGCTTCTATCTCGCGATTCCCGAGATAGACGATGCCGATGCAGTACCAGCCGAGGTAAAGAGCGGCAGTTTTGCCATTCATCATTGCCTAATGCCACACCGATCCCTCAAGAACGAATCGGACGAACCTCGCCGTGGACTCGCCATGCACTTTATGGATGCGACAATGCCGGATCCGGATATGCTCAGCATCCTTCCCAAAGGCGCCACACCAATACTTCGCCGTGGGCCGGAATCTAACCGAACCTAATACTTTCCATCAGTTCGGTTCGTAACCAGCTTTGGTCATCATGTCATAACGAACTTTTTCATGCGCTACAACGGGATCAACACCCGTCCGAATCGCTTCGATAATCCTTTCCTCAACTGACTTGAAGAACTGCGCCAAACCGAGGACTTCTTCCATCCGCTCTCTCGGGACGACACAAATACCATTGTCATCGGCAACAATCAGATCACCGGGTTTTACAGGAATCCCTCCAAGTTGTATGTCAATCTGGTAGCCGGCACACGCACACCGATTTCGAATGGACTGCTGGATGAAACCGCGACCGTAAACGGGAAGATTCAAATCTTTGTATTCATCAATGTCGCGAGTGACTCCATCGATAACACAGCCGATCAAACCCTGATGACGCGTTGTAAACCCGGCAACCCCGCCATAAGAGTTAATGTCCATTCTCCCACCATGATCAATGACCAAAATATCCCCCGCTCGACCCTGCGTAATCGCTCGCAGTGTCCCCAAGACGGGTGATTCCTCAGCTTCGTCCAATGAGACCAACTTCAGCGTGCAAGCCGGACCAACAATCTTGCCACAGGCATCCCACAACGGTCCGATACCATGGGGTGTGCCATTCAGCTGGAGGCGATCCAGACCATCAGAGACATTCGCAGTCGACAACATGCGATACTCGGCGATTAATGATGTTTGATTGTTCATCGGGATTCCTATCCTGAGTTAGCGCGGACTCTGATCAACCCATACCAGATTGAATCACAGCATCTCTAACACTCGCGGCATAGTCTGCATGATCCTCGGCAGTGCGCTGTTAACTGCCAGTGATGCCATTACCAAGTGGTTAACGCAGGACTACCCAGTACCACAAGTATGGTGCCTGCGCACTTTGTTT
>CAYRXL010000173.1:364-4030 GCA_964428295.1 uncultured Alphaproteobacteria bacterium | reverse complement strand
TTATATTGTTAGTTTATAATATAGTATAAAATTGTGAAAAATTGTGGCATGAGTTTATATGCAAATCTAATGCAAAATTGTTTGGCTATGATTGGAAACTCTTCTAGTGGAATAGTAGAAGCAGCTTCATTTAATGTTCCAGTAATAAATATTGGTACAAGACAGGATGGAAAATTTAAGCCTAAAAATGTTATAGATTGTAAATACTCTTGGAGGGATATTTATAGTAATATTTTAAGGATTAAAAACGGCAAATTATTATATAAATTAAAAAATATTAAAAACCCTTATGATGCTAAAATTTCTTTAAAAAAAGTAGTAAAAATTATTTTGAGCATTAATAAGAGAGATAAAATTTTAAGAAAAAAATTTATTGATAAAATATGAAAAAATTATTTATACATCCGGAGGCTAGTATAAAAGATGCTCTTAAGCAATTAAGTAAATCAGGAAAAAGTTGTTTGATAGTTATAAACAAGGTAAACAAACTCCTTGGAACTCTCACTGATGGAGATGTTAGAAGAGTTATTTTAAAGGGAAAATTTCTTAAAGATAAAATTAATGGCATTTATCAAAAAAATCCAGTTTTATTAAAAAAAGGCAATTACACCCAAACTCAAATAAAAGATATTTTTTTAAAAAAGAAAGTTGATATTATTCCAGTGGTTGATAATTCAAAAAAAGTTATTGAAGTAATTTTTTTCACAGATTTATTTAAAAAAATTAAGAACTCAAATAATTCCAAAACTTTTCCGAAAACTGTTATTATTATGGCTGGCGGAAAAGGTACAAGAATGAAACCATTCACTTCTATTTTGCCTAAACCTTTGGTTCCAATTAATGAAAAACCAGTTATTGAACATATAATTGAGAAATTTGCTGAGAATAAAGTATCTAATTTTTTTATTACTTCTAACTATAAAAGTAAAATTATTAGGGCTTACTTTAGCGAAATGAAGCCTAAATTTAAATTAACTTTTATAGTTGAATCTAAACCTTTAGGAACAGCCGGAGGCATTAGTCTTTTGTCAGGCAAAATCAAGAAACCTTTTATGGTTACTAATTGCGATACAATTGTAGATATTAATTTAGATGATTTAATGAATTTTCATATTTCAAATGGAAACGATATAACTCTAGTAGCATCTTCAAAAGAACATACAATTCCATACGGCACATGCAAACTTACAAAAAAAGGTTTCTTGCAAGACATAATTGAAAAACCAAAATTTGATTTTTTTGTAAATGTTGGTCTGTATGTATTGAATCCTAATTTAATAAAATTAATACCAAAAAATAAAAGTTATGATATGACAGATTTGATAAAAACTGCGAGATCAAAAAAAAAACAGATAGGAGTATATCCTATAGATGATGAATCTTGGATAGATGTTGGGCAATGGTCGGAATACCGTAAGGCTGTAGATAGATTAATATGAATAAATCGGTACTAATTTCAGGCTATGGATCGATCGGGCGAAGGCACGCACATATTTTATCAAGATTGGTTAAGAAAAAAAATTTGACTATTTTAACAAATCAAAAACTTACAAATTTTCAAACTATTAAAAACATAAAAGCTTTAAACAAGGTTAATCCACATTATATAGTAATATCTAATCCAACAAGCGATCATATTAACAAAGTAAAATTCATTGAAAAAAATTTTAATAATAAAACTATTTTGGTTGAGAAACCCTTATTTTCTAAAACAAACAAAATTAATATAAAAAAAAACAAACTATTTGTCGGATATAATTTAAGATTTAACCCAATAATAAATTTTTTAAAAGAAAAGGTAAAATCTAGAAAAATTTGGAGTGTCAATATTTTTTGTGGTTCTTATTTACCTGATTGGAGAAAAAATATTGAATACAACAAATCTTCAAGTGCAAAAAAAACTTTTGGTGGCGGAGTATTATTGGATTTAAGTCATGAACTCGATTATGTTCAATGGTTATTCGGAAATATTGAAACAGATGATTTTTTAAATTTGGTGGGAAAAACTAAAACAGTTCCATCAATTCAAATTACATTGAATTATTTTACACGTAAACGTACCCGTCAAATATTTATAGATGGAAAAAATATAAGCATGCAGGCAGATCTAGTTAATAAAAATGTTGTATATTATAATGGTAATAAAAAAAGAATTTATAATTTTAAAAATTCAAACAGAAATTCTGATTATAAAAAACTACATTTGGCTATATTAAAAAATAAATCTAGAGACAGACTTTGTACATTTAAAGAAGGAAAACAACTAGTAAACTTAATTACTCAAATAAGATCTAAGTCAAAAGAATAAAGAATAATGAATTCAATATTGTGTACTATAAGTATGAGAGGTGGCTCCAAGGGAGTAAAGAATAAAAACCTAAGGTTAGTTAATGGCAAACCTCTTATGTATTTTACAATTAAACAAGCTATAAAATCAAAGATTTTTGATCATATTGTAATATCAACTGATTCAAAAAAAATACTAAATATCGCAAAATCTTATGGGGCTGAAGGTTGGTTTTTGCGACCAAAAAAAATGGCCTTAGACAAAAGTCCAAAAATTCCAGCTGTTAAACATGCTCTTCTTCAAGCAGAAAAATTTTATAATAAAAAATTTGGAGTTATAGTTGAATTAGATGCAACATCTCCTTTAAGAAAAGTTAAAGATATAATAAAATTATATAAATTTTTTATTAAAAAAAAGGCCAATGTATTAGTTACAGGGAGCAAATCAAAAAAAAATCCTTACTTTAATATGGTAGATGTAATAGATAAGAAAAAAATGATAGGATTAAAAAGAATTAAGAAATTTAAAAAAAATATTTTTAGAAGACAAGATGCACCGCAAGTTTATGATTGTAATGCATCAATTTATATTTGGAATAGAAAATCTTTAATTAATTTTAAATCATTCATGAATAAAAAAACAGTGCTTTATGAAATGCCCGAAAGTAGATCAATCGATATAGATAGTAAACTTGATTTGCAAATAGTAGAATTTTTATTAAGGAAAAATAATGTCTGAAAACTATTTAAACAAAATTAAATTAATAAATAAAAAAGTTTATATTTTGGGTGGTAGCGGTTTGATAGGTTTAAAAGTAGTCAAAAATATTTTGTCGGTTGGAGGAAAAGCAATAATTCTTGATATTAAAAAAAAACAAATACCAGAGAATGCAAAATTTGAAAAATTTGATTGTTCAAAACTAAAAACTTTGAATAAGAATTTTGATAAAATTGTTAAAAAGTTTGGTTGTCCTGATGTATTCATTAACTGCTCATATCCCAAAACAAATGATTGGGGAAAATGTTCTTTCAACAAAATTACCTTACAAAGAATGACAAAGAATATAGAAATCCATATGAACAGTTATGCGTGGCTCGCAAAGATGGTTGCTGACAAAATGGTAAAAAATAAAATAAAAGGAAACATTATAAATTTGAATTCTATCTATGGTTTATTGGGTCAGGATCTGAATATTTATGAAAAAACCTCAATGACAGAAAATATGCCTTATTCAATTATAAAGGGTGGATTAGTAAATTTAACCAGGCAAATGGCATCCTATTACGGAAGATACGGCGTAAGAGTTAATAGTATTTGTTCTGGAGGGTTGAGAGGTCATGTAGCTGGAAGATCAAATTTTCAAGAAAAACAATTTATTA
>CAYRXL010000173.1:0-325 GCA_964428295.1 uncultured Alphaproteobacteria bacterium | reverse complement strand
TGCCTTTTTAGCCTCTGATGCTTCCTCATATATTAATGGATCAAATATTCTAGTAGATGGTGGTTGGACAATTATTTAAAAACCATTAACTTTTTTAATCAAATGCAAATTATATTTGGACAAGTAACATATTGGCAAACATTTATAATGATAATACTCAAATATTTAATATTTGAAGTTTATTACATTTGGATTGATGAAAAATCTGATATTAAAAAAAATAAAATAGCTACAAAATTAAAAAAAAATAATATTATTCCACTGCAAATAGAATTTCAGAACACAATTTCACATAAAGCATCCGTTTCTTTAGTTAATAGCGATC
>CAYRXL010000172.1:1245-4038 GCA_964428295.1 uncultured Alphaproteobacteria bacterium | reverse complement strand
TCAACTGTGACTGCTATGTTGGGCCCAACGGTGCCCCCATTTAGCACCCTGATCGCGGCGCAGCCGGGTTTTATATCAATCACCTGTGCAAGGACGGCATGAAAATCGATGCTTATGAGGTCACCAATCTCCAGAGAGTCAACGATGGTGTTGGGGTATAAATTGAAGCTCTGAGTGTCGCCCGGTACGGGTTGCCTGTCGATTTGTATGCGCGCATTGTCTTGCGCTTCAATTGTGTGTCCGGCTTCGCACAAATTCGATCGTATTTGCGAGTTCATCCAGCTTAATGTGCGACAGGTTGATCCGAAATAAAGATACGCCAAGCTCTTCCAAGCGGTAGATGACCCGGTCGTTCATAGAGGCCGGTCCTAGGGTGCAGAGAATTTCTCTTGCCATGACAGTATGTCTTCTCAATTCGTTAATAAGCCTCTAATGCAGAATGGAGGAGTGTATATATAAATGGTGCTGTTGACTGCTACGATTGTTATATGGCCAAAAACATAGCGTTCAGGAGCGCCTTTCTGCACTTTTAAACCTTGCAATTGATATTGAAGGGGACACTATTTTTTCTCGGATGTGATTGTTAGTGGGGAGAGCATGTGGGGATAGTCCTTGAATTGATTTAGGACGTTCCATCGATCCTGTAAACAGGCGCGAAGCGCTAAGTAAGGGCCACTGTGTTGGAATTGATCTGGATTGAGTGTGGTTCTGTGCAACATTGTTTCTTCAAATCCTAGCATGTCTTTGAACAAGGGCTGGATTGCCTTCAGATCGGCTTCAAACTGGGCCGCGTCAGGGTCCTGATATCCAAAACGTACACGAAACGGGTAAAAAAGTGTTTTCAATATAAATTGGTCTTGTTCGCTGAAGATCGTGCCGGTCGGTCGGGAGGTGGATACTTCATCAAAGGGAGACATGGCTTTGGCGGCACTGTAGTCTGGGCTCGTTGGGTCGCCCCACCATTGCTTTCCCTGGGCTGTCATTTCATAAAGGCAGGGTTTTTCTTGAATGCCCAGCCAGTGGCATAGACTTTGTAAGGTCGCTTTCGGTCGTGCCTTTAAGTCTTCCAACCGAACCCCTATAGAATCTTGCTTTCGGAACGCTATTTGATCAATGGCGAGTAACATAGTGATTATACGATGTGTTAATTTCATATAGTCGCCTGTTTCAAAACAAAATCGGATCCAGGATTCACAGGACTGAACAGGTTCCCGGATCATCATGATCAACCGGGCATCAGGAACGTGACGTAGAAAGTTCAGTTTTGTGAAATCGGTAGGGTTATGTAGATGATAGAACGTCGTGTGTTTTTTGGTTTTTGTCCCAAGGACTTTCTCGAAAGCAGCGTGGACGATGAGAAGGAACAGTTTCGGATTTATTGTCTTAAAATGTGACATCATTTCAAGTGCTTCTGAGCAAAATTGGTCTCGGTCCAAGGAGAGGGACTCGTCCCGGTTCTCTCCGACACAGTTCATGCCATCCTTTTGCCCCAGAAACGAAGAATTTTCCGTAAGAGTGCCGGGAGTGGTTTTTGGGGAGTTAGCATCGAACAGAACTGCGAATTCATCAGCAAACCTTTTCGGTAAATTACGCCATCCGTCAGCGACTAGGCTATCCCAAACGCCTGCGTTGAAGAAACCTCGGAGGTAGATGCTGGGGAGAGTGGAAATTTCCGGATGCCCATCGATCAAGCTATGAAGTAAACCGGTGCCGCTTCTTCCAAAATGGAGGAGAGCAACGATTTTGTCTGGAAGGGAGGGGCTGTTTGTTTGTTCCTCATTATCATCGTTGATCGTCAATATTTCGCTGGTCTTTGCTGGTAGACTTGCAGTGGCTTTCTGAAAGGTTGCGTCCAACTCATGCGGTCGAAACGTTTCTAACCAGTATTCTAGAATCGCAAAATCGGTGCTTGCGCGAGCGGTCTCGGTGAGACCTTCTCTATAGTCGTACAGCTCTTTCGTACTCCCGCCTTTCGAAAATTGAAGAGCTTTGATGACGGAAGAAAAATTGGTCCAGGCTTCGGCAAAGTCTGGCCGGAACGTTACAGCGTTAAGATAATTGGTTGCGGATTCATCAAGCCGGCCGATATCTTGTAACGCATTTGCGAGATTATAATGTGCTTCGGCATAACCGGGTCGCAGATCCAGGGCCTCACGATAGTTAGCTATGGCTTCATCCATCGGGTCCTGGATCACTGGGGGTAGTGTTCGAAGCTCAACATTCATGGCTAGTTCACGAAGAGCCAAACCTAAGTTATTACTTGCTTCAGCGTACTCTGGACGCAGGCTGCGGGCCTTTCTGTAGCTGGCCATAGCCTCGTCGAAACGCCCCTGACTTTGCAAGGCGGCTCCCAGGTTATTGTGTGCCTCGGCAAAGTCCGGCCGACTAGCAATGGCCTTTTGGTAGTTTGTGATCGCGCCTTCTGCATCGTGGAGTTCGTGAGAAAGGGCACCAAGATTAAGGAGCGCCGGTGTATAGTCCGGCTTAATTGCTATAGCTTTTTGGAGATTTATCACGGCCTCCTCCGGTTGTCCAAATTCCCGAAATAGAAGCGCTAAGTGATAGTATACTTCGATAAAAGTTGGTCTTATGGAAAGTGCTTTTTGATAGCTCCGAATAGCATCCTGTTTTCTTCTCAGCTGTCGATACGCTGTCCCCAAATGATTCCATGCTTCCGCATATTGCGGTTTTAATTCAATGGCTTTTTCGTGGTTGGTCACCGCTTCTTCCGGCCTATTATCTACAAGAAGTGCAAGACCTAAATTATTGTAGACTTCCGCATAGCTTGGGTTG
>CAYRXL010000172.1:0-1235 GCA_964428295.1 uncultured Alphaproteobacteria bacterium | reverse complement strand
TCCTAGATTATTATGTGCTTCCGGGTATCCGGGTCTAATACTTAGTGCCTTGGTGATTAGCTCGGCAGCAACTTCGTTTTTTCCCAATTGGTGCGCTATTACTCCAAGCATTTGTAAAGCGATAGGCTGGTTGGGGTAAGCATCCAGAATTTGTTGATAAACGTTCTCTGCTTCATTTAGCCTGCCAGCATTTTGGTGTTTTCTGGCAAGGTCAAGGGCCTGCTCAGTCGTTATCGTTTTTTGTTGTTCAGGCATTTCTCATATTGCGTCCTACGGCAAAGAGGTGAGTAAACTGATTGAACCGTTTGCTTCCGGTTGCATGGACAAAAATTATCCTTTGATCTTTGATTATAAGCAGAGAAAATATCTACGAACAAAATATAAGGTTAAAGCCTCCTTTCAGTTCGATTCCGAGAAAGGGCGATATCTTCCTTTCTGTAATACGTCTTGTTCTGTCCTCTTTCGTAAAATCAATTCAATTGCGCACTCTGCGACGGGTGTCATTGTTTGGTCAAATCGATGATCTATCCCGTACCTGAATGTTCTGTCTAGATGTTCAAGTTTCAATAGGTGTGCAATATCGGAAAACTCTGCCGCCAAGTCACTTATGTTAAGCGATTTTGGTGACCAGCTTTCTCGCTTGCAGGTTGTAAAGGTCCATTTATGATCATTATTCCAAGTCGAAGGAAACACGCCTTGTTCGTACATGTCTTCGTCCGGAACGATCACAATAAGGTGACCACCACGTCTCAACACTCTCAGCCAATTTTTGATTGCATTTCTTGGGTTTTGGGTATGCTCGAGACAATGGCTGGAATAGACAAAATTGTACGCCTGATCCTCCACAGTTTCCAAAATTTCAGCGTTGCCGTCCCGCAGATCCCAATGTTTGCAGGATCGCATTAACGGAAAGAATTCAGAGTATTGGCCCAGGAAGTCCTCTCCAGCACCTATATCGATTCCATCAGAAATAAAATATCGTGTGGCATATCGTGTGTCGTGCAGAAGGCGTGCAATTGATTTGCTGGTTTCGTGCATTTTTAATGTGCCTTACTATCCAAATACATTCATTACATATCCACACCTAGTTAGACAACTTGCCATTTAGACCAGCTAAATTTGTCAGTTCTGCCGTGCCTGCCTGGAAAACGTCTTTCCATTGTCCAAGCTCGGTTTGTCGGAATAGCTGCATGGAGGGATACCAAGGGGTCGTTTTTCCGCTATACATCCAGCGC
>CAYRXL010000171.1:2896-4048 GCA_964428295.1 uncultured Alphaproteobacteria bacterium | reverse complement strand
ACATAGCAAAAAATAAATCATTAAAATTAAAAAAAAAAGAAAAAATAAAATTTGTTAAGGATAGACCGGGGCACGATTTTAGATATGCATTAAATAACAAAAAAATGTTAAAAAAATTAGGATGGAAAACAAAAATACCCTTAGGAACCGGTTTATCAAAAACTTTTGATTGGTATTTAAATAATAAAGTTTTTTTTAATAGTGTTTCTAAAAAACTTTATATAAATAGACTTGGTTTAAAAAAATGATTAAAAAAGGAATTATTTTAGCAGGCGGTATCGGTTCTAGAATGAGCCCATTAACAAAAGCAGTAAACAAACACCTATTACCGATCTATGATAAACCAGTACTTTTTTATCCTTTATCAGTTTTAATGCTCTCTGGAATAAGAGACATACTAATAATTGTTAATAAAGGGCTACAAAACCAATTCAGAAAAATTTTACCTGATGGAAAAAATCTAGGAATAAAAATAACTTATATCGAACAAAAAAATCCTAGAGGTTTACCAGATGCTTTCATTATAGGAAAAAAATTTATTGGTAAAGAAAATGTGGCTTTAATTTTAGGTGATAATTTTTTCTACGCACAAAGTTTAACTAAAAAACTAAAAGAGTGTGTTAAGCTTAAAAGTGGTGCAACTGTAATATTGCATCCTGTGAGAAACCCCTCTTTGTATGGTATTGCTAGTATTAGCAAAAAAAATAAAATAACAAAAATTATTGAGAAACCAAAAAAAGTATTTTCTAATTTTGCAGTAACAGGCCTCTATTTTTTTGATAATAAAGTTGTTGATTACAGTAAAAAATTAAAACCTTCAAAAAGAAAAGAGTTGGAAATTGTCGATCTGTTAAATAAATATAAAAATAAAAATAGATTGGCTGCGCAGTTTCTAGGTCGAGGTGGTGCATGGCTTGATACTGGATCAATTAAAGATTTTTATGACACTTCAGCTTTTGTTTCTGCGTTGGAAAATAGACAAGGACTTAAAATTGCATGTTTAGAAGAAATAGCTTTGAACAATAAGTGGATAAACAAAAAAAATATTGAAATTGCTATAAAATTTTATGGTAAATGTAATTATTCTCTATACTTATCAACTCTTATTAAAAAATCATAAGATAAATGTCTAAGAAAAATAAAATTGTGGTG
>CAYRXL010000171.1:0-2886 GCA_964428295.1 uncultured Alphaproteobacteria bacterium | reverse complement strand
AAATTTAAAAAAAATTAAATGTAAATATAAATTTATTTATCCATCTAAAAAACATTTAAACATAACTAATTTAAATTCAATAAGAAGATTTTTAAAAAAAAACAAGCCTGAATCAGTTTTACATTTGGCTGGTTTATCAAGACCTATGAACCAACATGAAAAAAATATCATTAAAAGTATAAATTTAAATATTATAGGCACCGCCAACCTGGTTACTATTTGTACAGAGCTAAAAATTAAATTAATTTATTTTTCAACAAGCTATGTTTATCCTGGAAAAAAAGGAAATTATAAAGAATCTGATCCAGTTCTTCCATGGAATAATTATGCTTGGTCTAAACTAGGCGGGGAGTGTGCTGTGCAGATGTATAAAAATTCTCTAATTCTTAGAGTATGCATGACAGAAAAACCATTTGTTCATAAAAAAGCTTTTGCAAATGTTAAACTAAATTTTATTTATCATGAAGAATTAGCTAAAATTTTAGTTAAAATTTTAAATAAAAAAGGAATAGTTAACCTGGGTGGAAAAACGAAAAGTGTCTACAATTTTGCTAAAGTATACAATCCAAAAATTAAAAAAATATTCGTTAAGAAAAAAACTTCAAAAGGTTTTCCGCTAAACCCCTCGATGAACTTGTCAAAACTGAAAGAGATAATTAAATCCTAACTAAAACAAACTTTATTCGAATTCAAATTCAATATCTGGTAAGTTGGGATTATTAGGAAAGTCTAAATTTTTTAGTGGAAAAGATTTAAAAGTATTAGTATATGAACTATTGTTTTTTTTATTTAAAAAAGTAACTTCTGCTACATTAGGAAAACCGTCTGATAAAATTTTATCATGATTATTACCGTGTAAATGCAGTATATCAAAATTTTTTTTCAATTTAGAAATCATAGAAAAAAACAAATCTTTTTCTTTTTCTATATTATGAAATTCTACTATTAGTATATTAATAGAATCATGATTATTGTTAACTTCTTCCAAAATTTTATATTCATCACCCTCTATATCAATTTTCAAACCTAATTTTTTATCTTTAGTATTTAAAAATACTTCTCTGACATTTTTTTCATTCTTAAATTTAACTTTTTCAGTTATTTTAAGCTTCCTCATTTCAACTCTTGGATGGTTAATGAAAAATAAAAAGTTAAAATATTTTTTAATAAAATAAAATAAATCGTTTAAATTTTTTCTAAATGTAACAAAGCGTCTGAAACTTTTAATTATTGGCGTTATAAAATACAAATGTCCAATGCTATGATCATAAATTTCTACAAAATTTTTCTTATTCATTTTCAAGAATTGTTGTTCAAAAGTAAACTCATCACCCATTCCAAATGAAATGAAGTAGTTAATATTCTCCATTACTTTCATATCAACAACATACCCGCCATCCTTATTTATACCAAAACGAGATAAGTTTTTTGTTTGTTTTGGAAGTAAAAAATTATAAAAATTTGGTAAAATTTTTTTTTTATTTTGCATAATAAGAATTTCTATATTACACCATTATAGAGAATATAAAAAAATATTTTTGAAATGATGAAATACTTTTTACTTAAAAACTGGTACAGATTTACAAATCCTAAAAAATATAAGTATTTAAAACAGAATGAAAATATAAAACAAAGAGTAGAATATTATAAATTGAATATAGAAGAAAAAATTATTCAAATTCAAAAAAAAATCAATGAAAGCAAAGACCTTACTTTTATTCATTCAGGACATGTCGGTGATCTAATTTATTCATTACCTGTTATCAAAGAGCTATCAAAAACGCATAACTGTTTTTTTTATGTTCAAAAAAATAAACCTATTAATGTTGATTACCCAGGGCATCCATCAGGAAAGGTTATGTTGAATGCTGAAATTGCAAATAAACTTTTGCCTCTTTTAAAATCACAACCTTATTTAAGATCCGCAAATATTTATAACAACGAAAAAATTGATATTAATTTAGATTTATTTAAAGATATACCTATCAATGTAAGTTTTCACCAAATTAGATGGTTCATTCATATAACCGGAGTATACGCTAACATGGAAGAACAATTTTTATTTGCTGAACCAAAAAAAGATTTTAATGAAAAAGTTGTGATTTTGAGGACTTCGAGAAACAGAAATCATTTTATTAATTATAAATTTCTAAAAAAATATAATAACTTATTATTTATTGGTCTCGAGAATGAATTTAAAGATTTAAAAAATGAAATACCAAATTTGGAATTTTATAATTGTAAAGATTTTCTTGAAATGGCTCAGATAATAAAAGCTTCCAAGTTTTACTTGGGTAACCTAAGCGGAGGTTATTCCATAGCAGAAGGTTTAAAAATTCCTAGATTGCTTGAGGCCTGCTCTGATTTTCCTGCTGTTTACCCAATAGGTAAAAACTCTTATGATTTTTATCATCAATGTCATTTTGAAAATTTATTTCAAAAGTTTTATAATAAATACTCTTGATGAATATAATTAATACAAAATTTAAGGGTTTGAAAATAATCAAACAAAAAAAACATGGAGATAATAGAGGATACTTAAGGGAAACATTCAGAAAAAAAATCATTAGATGGGATGAATTAATTTTTGATTATGCTACTACTTCGAAAAAAAATGTTTTGAGAGGTTTTCACTTTCAATCAAAATTTAAACAAGCTAAATTTGTAAGCGTATTAAAAGGTAGAATTTTAGATTGCGTTATAGATCTTAGACATAAATCAAAAACTTTTGGTAAAATTTTTTGCATAGAATTGTCTGAAAAAAATTGTAAGTCCCTTTACATACCAGAAGGTTTTGCTCATGCTTATTATAGTTTTTCAAATGAAAATATTATTTATTACAAGCTGTCAAATTATTATCATCCCAGTTATGAAGATGGAATTGTA
>CAYRXL010000170.1:2735-4099 GCA_964428295.1 uncultured Alphaproteobacteria bacterium | reverse complement strand
TCAAAGTGAAAAATATTTTAAATCTCAATATGAAAATATTATTAAATTTATTGGTCTAAGAAAACAACAGGAAAAAATAATAATTCCTGAAAATTGCATTTCTTTGCATTTTAGAATTGGGGATTATGTATTACCACAATTTAAAGATACTCATCCCCTAATGCCAATTGAATATTATATTAATGCATTAAATAAAATACTGGAGGGTATTGGGGGGCTTAGCCCCCCGTGGAATGTATTATATTTTTGTGAAAAAAAAGATAATAACATTGTTCATCCACAGATAACTTATCTTAAAATAAAATTTCCCAAATTAATCTTTATTAAAGCAAGCGATGTAAAAGAAGATTGGGAACAAATGTTAATGATGTCTTGTTGCGAACATAATATTATCGCAAATAGTAGTTTTAGTTGGTGGGGAGCTTATTTTAATGGAAATAAAGATAAAATTGTGTGTTATCCTGATGTTTGGTTTGGATCTAAATCATCTAATAATACAAAAGATTTGTGTCCAAATGAATGGATTAAAATTCCTTTCTCTCCCAATTAAAACGAATAAAATCTGTTGACCAATTATTATCTTTCTTTTTTTTTTCAAATAACTGTCTGTTATGAAAAGTATTCCGAACCATTTCACATTCGCCTTCGGGGTCATATGTTAAAAATATATTTTTACAAAAAAACACCTTAATTTTTCCTCTTGCTCGCCACCAAAAACTCGGATCAGTATAACCATAATGTCCAACCAAATCCTCTTCACAACCACCTACAAGCCAATAATCTTCATGACGAATTAGTGTAATTGCCGGGTGGAATTGTCCATTTTTGACATGATGAGGATTATTTGGAACTTTGCGATTAAATTTATATGCATAATGGCGTAATGTCTGAGTTGTTAAAATATCAAAAATACCATTCATCATATCATTGTCAACCAATGTATCCATATCCAACAATAATCCCCATTTTGTTTGCATTTCTTTAAATCCTAGATTACGAACCCCCGCTATATTACAGAATAAATCTTCTTTCACACGATAAAGATGGATATCCAAATCATCTATATCTTGTTCGTTTTTTAAAACATCTAGGGCAGATTTTTTACTACAATCATCTACAATTAAAAATGATGTTTTTTCTTTGTATTCGGGAGAATACTTTTTCCAGAAAGATATATGTTTTTTTAAGACATCTTGTTGATTATAATAGGATAGAACAAATGTTAATTCTTTCATTATAATAATTTAAAAACTTTTTTTAAGTTTTTATACAATGTCTTATTTTGGAGTAAAAAAAATTAATGAAAATGTACATTTTGCCGGGGGATTACCAAATATAACAAAAAAAACATATCTCAATCTATG
>CAYRXL010000170.1:0-2725 GCA_964428295.1 uncultured Alphaproteobacteria bacterium | reverse complement strand
ATACCATCATTGGAGATAAAACCCACTTTACATTTAAAAAAAAATAACAATTTAAATTTGAAAAAAATAGTAGATTTCAAAAAGGAATTAGATGTAGATAATATTAATAAAAATTATAATTATATATTGGATTATGGATCTAATCCAACTATTGAAAACTATAAAATTTTTCTACCTTATTTAAAAATTATTAAATCAGGGGACTTCGTCCCCCGAAACGCGGGGTCTTGGGGGGCGGCAGCCCCCCGTAAAGACGATTTAGTTTATCATTTAAGAGCTGGAGATACGTTGTTATGTGGTGGAAAAAACTATAAATATCTAAATAGTGAAAAACTTAAAAAATTAATAGAAACTATAAAATATAAAAAACTTTATGTCGTAACAAATTTAAAAAAACATGATTTATGGACAATGGTTGATTTAAATAATTATAAAAAAAAATTATTAAAATATGGTGATTGTGGTGGAAATTATTCAGAATCTACAATAATAAACAATAAAGAAATGACCGAATCATTAAATAATTTAAACAATGTTATATCTGTTTTAAATGAAAGAAATGCTATTTGGGTATCAAATAGTATTTTAAATGATTTTAATTTTATAAGATCGTTTAATAAAATAATAATAAATGTTTCTACCTTTAGTTGGTGGGCAGCAATGTTAAGTGATGCGAAAGAAATATATGCTTCAAAAAATTGGAAATATTTAAAAGGCGTGGGGAATAAGAATTTACCTTTTGTAGAATTAGAAAATTGGAATGCTGTTGATTTTTAAATTTTATACTAAAACAAAATTACCCGTGTTTTGTATTTTTAAATAGAAAATCACCGCTTAAATTATTGGGATTATAATCCAAAATTAATTCAAATCCTTTATCTATCATCATGTCTAATGTTTCTTTTTTTGTCATTCCCCCTTCATATGATGTTTCGCCATATTCTAATTGAATAAATTTAACCTTATTTAATATTTTTTTTGAACCTTCAATAACTTCTTTTTCCGCTCCTTGCACGTCAATCCATATAAAATCTATACTATCTATATCATTATTTGTAACCCAATTATCTAATTTTATTGATTTAACTATTATTTTTTTACTATTTAATAAATCATTTCTAGTTGATTTTTTTAATGATGAAGAACCAGAATTATTCAAATTTAATTTTTTATAATCATCAATGCCAATATATTTATATTTTTCTTGTAAATTATTATTAAATTCAGAATATGCCATATAAAATATCAAATCATTTTCAACATTAGACGCAGCTTTTTCAATTAATTTTATTGAATTGATTCCATAACAAGTTTTTTTAAATATTTCTATATTTCTAGGGTCTGGTTCAAAACTATAAATTTTACTATTTGGAAAATATTTATAAAATCTCAATGTATCTTCACCATAATGCCCTCCTATTTCCAAAATTATTTTGGCATCTTTACCTATTATTTTTTGTAACTTTTCAAATTTACCTTTATATTTTTTTAAATTCATATTATTATAAATAAAATTTAAATTCATGCTATAATGTATTATTATTAATATTTTTTATATTTAAAAATTATTAATAATACATTATAATAATGAAACATATATTAATAACAGGGGGGTGCGGTTTTATTGGTAACAATTTAATATTAAAATTATCTGAACAAAAAAAAAATAAAATTAAAGTAATTGATAATTTATGGAGAGGCACTGATAAATATATAAAAAATATTCCAAATGTAGAAATAATAAAGGGCGATTTAACAGATTATAAGTTATGTTTACATCATATAAAAAATGTGGAGATTGTTTATCATTTGGCCGAAATTGTTTCAGGTGTTGATTTCGCCTTTAATAATCAATTATTTATTTATAGACAAAATATTTTAATTAATTCCAATGTTTTAAATGCTTGCATTCATAATAAAATTAAAAATTATATTTATGTAGGTACGGCATGTAGTTATCCAAAAAAAAAACAACATATTAAAGGATTAAATTATTTTAAAGAAGATGATATATACCCTCTTACACCAGAAACAAGTTATGGAATGAGTAAATATTTGGGTGAATATGAAGCAGAATTAGCTAGTAAAGAAAATGATATTAATATTGGAATTTTAAGATTACATAATGTTTATGGACCATATTGCTCTTATGATGAAAAAACATCACAAGTTATACCTGCGTTAATTTGTAAATCTTTAAATGCAAAAAAAAATTTAGAAATTTGGGGATCTGGTAAACAATATAGAGATTTTATTTATGTTGATGATGTTGTAAATGCCCTTATTTTAATGAGTTCAAAAGGTATGAATAAAGGAGTAATACAAATTGGTACCGGTAAACCCGTGACTATAAAAGAAATAGGTGAATTATTAGTAAAATTTAGTGATCAAAATTTATCAATTATTTATAATAAATATAAACCCGAAGGAGATTTTGGAAGACTAGCCATTATTAATAAAGCAAAAGAAATTTTAAATTGGGAACCTAAGATTTCTTTTGAAATTGGATTAAAAAACGTTTTTGATTTTTTAAAAAAAGAAATTTCATGATTTTGCTATAATTTTTAATAATTCCTTTGCCCTTTCAATATTTGTGTGTTTTTCATGAAATTCTTTATAACCCGATTCTACTATTCTTTCATTTTCATTTTTATTATTTAAATAATATTTATCTTTTTCTTCTAAATCACTAAGATCATTTTTAAAATAAACACAATTAACTTTA
>CAYRXL010000169.1:0-4130 GCA_964428295.1 uncultured Alphaproteobacteria bacterium | reverse complement strand
AAATATATTTCCCGGTGAAGTTGAAGCGCTTCTCGAAAAATCCGCTGATATCGCGCAGGCAGTTGTTTTACCATTTGCACATGACTTCAAGGGCGAGGTTCCCTATGCCTTTGTTGTCCCGGAAAAGGATATGGCTCTGGAGGAGGAGGACGTTAAGGCCTACGCTCTGGAAAACGGTCCGGCCTATGCCCATCCCAGGCGAGTATTTATCCTTCAGGAGATACCATTGACGGGAACAAATAAGACAGACCGCGAAGCGTTGCGGGAACTTGCTGCAGATCAGGATTGATGGATTTTATTTTTGGACCGAGGAGAAATCGTGGCAGAAAACAAAATGACTAAGGCTGAGCTCCAGGAGCGCATAACACTTGCTCCCTTCCATCAGTGGCTGGATATCCGTGTGTCCGAAGTAAACGAGGATGGCATCAGGATCAGCGTTCCCTGGAGGCAAGAATTCGTCGTAAATCCGAAACGGGGATATGCCCATGGCGGTATTTTGGCAACACTGATCGATATTGCAGCCGATTATGCTCTTGCAGTTAAAATCGGGACGCCAGTTCCGACCGTGGACCTCAGGGTTGATTACCATCGCGCCGCCATGCCGGGCGAGCTCGCAGTCGAGGCGCGTGTATTAAATTTGGGCAGGACGTTTTCAACAGCAGAGGCCATGATTTACAATCCCGAAGGCAAACTTCTCGCTAGCGGAAGGGGTGTTTACCACTCCCCTGCCGACCGATAGACCCTGTCTACTTGTGGGCCTGTAAAATATTTAGACCAAAGGAGAAACCATGAAAGCCGTTGTCCTCCACGAGCATGGTCTGATGGATAAGCTCGTATACGAAAATAATTACCCGGATCCGGAATGTGGACCAGGCGATGTCATAATCCGTGTCAGGGCAACGTCACTGAATTACCATGATCTGTTCACCCGGAATGGCATGCCGGGTGTAAAATTGAAGTTGCCAAGAATCTGCGGCCTCGACGTGGCAGGAGAAATCGCCGAGATTGGCCAGGATGTTAGCGGTTGGTCCGTCGGTGATGCAGTACTTATCGACCCCCGAAACCGGGTTGAGGGAGGCCTCGTAGGGGAAACAATTGATGGCGGTTTGGCCGAATATTGCCTGGCTCCCGAACATCAGCTTATCAAAATCCCGGACGGTGTATCATACGAACAGGCCGCCAGCCTTCCTGTTGCCTATGGGACCGCCCATCGAATGATGGTGACCAGAGGCAAAGTTACGGATAACGACAAGGTCCTGGTATTGGGCGCTAGCGGTGGCGTGGGCACAGGCGCCGTCCTGCTGGCAAAAATGCTTGGAGCCGAGGTTGTTGCATGTAGCAGTTCCGAAACCAAATTACTGGCGCTGAGGGAACTCGGTGCCGACCACGTAATCAATTATCTTGAAACAGACTACGTGAAAGAGATCTGGAAGCTGTACACTAAGCCACACCGGCGAAAATACGAGGGTGGAGTGACCGTAGTCGTCAATTTCACCGGCGGAGACACATGGGTCCCGAGTATGCGCTGTTTGCGGCGAGGCGGACGCCTGCTGACCTGTGGGGCAACCGAGAGTTTTGACCCCAAGACCGACCTGCGGTACGTCTGGAGCTTTGAATTCGACATTCTGGGCTCCAACAGCTGGGAAAGGGAGGACCTGACCAGAACACTGGAGTATTTATCTGAAGGAACGATGGAAGTCCCCATTAGCGGGTCGTACCCACTAAACCAGGCGACCGAGGCCCTGCGCCTGATCGAAGACCGGGAAGTAATCGGGAAGGTCATCGTCACGCCGTAAACACCGGCCGGGAAGTACAAATCCATGGTTGAATCAAACAGGAACCTGCCATCCTCCGGACAAATTTTTCTTGATCACGTTGGCTGGTACGTCCCCAGTCTGGATGAAGTGGGTAAGGCATTTGACCGGCTTGGTTTCCGGCTAACGCCCGCTTCGCCGCATGGTGACCGGGACCCTGTATCCGGCCTACTGATTCCGCAAGGTTCGGCAAATCGGCTTGCCATGCTGGAAAGTGGTTATCTCGAGTTTCTCACCGTGACTGAAGGCGCTGAAACTCCGGTATCCCGACATATACGGAGCCGGATGGAACAGTATGTTGGAGTTCATTTAACTGCATTTTCTGTGGCTGATGCTGAAGCCGAAGCAAAAAGACTTGGTGCCGAAGGTTTCGCCCTTCAACCAACGGTAAATTTAAGACGCACCATCGAAGATGCCAGCGGAACTGAAACTGAAGTAGCATTTACCGTGGTCCGTGCACATTTCGATGCATTTCCGGAAGGTCGAATTCAGACACTGACCCACCTCACTCCAGAACAGGTCTGGCAGGATCGATTTATCGCCTGCGACAATGCCGTCAGTGGTCTCGCTGAAATCGTATTTTCAGTCAATGACCCTTTAGCCAGTGCTACCCGAATGGCAATATTTACCGCCCGACAGGCTGTAAAAACTCATCACGGTATGGAAATATCCCTAGATCGGGGTAAGCTGACTTTTATCAAACCGGACGGGATTTGGGAGATGCTGGGGATAGATGGTGGCCAATGCGCCACATCAACAGTGGCGGTCGGATTATTCTCGCGGGATTTCTCAAAAACCCGTGAATTTTTCTCTGACCGAGGGGTCAATTTGGGGGATGAGAAACCAGATCGCCTGGTTATTGATCCCTGCGACGCTTTGGGGGCTGCTTTGGTGATTTATCCAGTCGGTCCGGAAAGACGTTCGAAATGACCTGCTAGGGTTTTTGGCCTGAGGAGACATTGAATCCAGTTACCCGACCTATCATGGTTAGTTAACACTTCGGTTCAGAACCGTTATGGACGAAACGAATTGATCCGAGTAGGGTTCCAGAGAATTATGTCAGAACAGAAAAGTAGACAGGAATACGGATAAATGGCTGCCTCCATGCTTGACTTGGCGGGCAAGGCCGCCGTGGCTCTATCCGACCCCATGCGCCTTTCCTTTCTCGGGCTTGGCGTACTTATTGGACTGGTCCTCGGTGTAATCCCCGGCCTCGGCGGACTGGTTGGTCTCTCACTTTTGCTTCCCTTTACTTTCAACATGGACCCTTTTACGGCTCTTGCCTTTCTGATGGGACTACAGGCCGTGGTGGTGACCTCGGATACCATCCCGGCCGTTCTTTTTGGCGTACCCGGAACCGTTGGTTCGGCAGCGACGATCCTCGACGGCTACCCTATGGCACGCAAGGGGGAAGCCGGCCGCGCTTTTGGAGCAGCATTCTCTGCCTCGGTGATTGGCGGGCTATACGGTGCCATGTTGCTAGCACTCGCCATACAGGTCATCCGTCCGATAATACTGCAGATAGGTTCGCCAGAGCTACTCGCGATCTGTGTCTTCGGCCTGTCCCTGGTAGCTGTTCTCAGCGGCAGCACACCGCTTAAGGGACTGGCAGCGGCCTGCATTGGTCTGATGGTGGCAACAGCAGGCGACGACCCCCAGACTGGTACCCTTCGCTGGACTTTTAATTCCATTTATCTTTATGACGGACTTCCAGTAGTACCTCTTGCACTTGGTCTGTTCGCTATCCCCGAGATCGCCGATATGGTGATTACCCGCCAGACAATATCCGGTGGCGCCAATGCAGGCTCTCGATGGTCTCAACTCCAAGGGATAAAGGACGTTTTTCGAAACAAGTTCCTGGTGCTCCGCTGCGCGACAATTGGCTCAGGCCTTGGCGCCATTCCTGGTATTGGTGCCTCCATCATCGACTGGATTGCATACGGACATGCGGTCCGCTCAATTAAGGATTCAGGAAAAACCTTCGGAAAAGGAGACGTGCGCGGGGTGATAGCGTCTGAAAGTTCCAACAATGCCAAGGAAGGCGGTGCCCTCCTGCCGACCATTGCCTTCGGCGTGCCGGGTTCGGCCTCCATGGCGCTGATACTGGGAGCCTTTTTAATTCACGGCCTGGTGCCAGGGCCCGAATTGCTGGCGAAGCGACTGGATATCACCTACACGCTGGTCTGGTCTGTCGCTATCGCCAATATACTCGGGGCAGGAATTTGCTTCATGTTCGCCAACCAGCTGGCCAAAATTGCACTAGTAAGAATCGGAATTCTGGCACCGCTGGTGCTAGCCATCACTTTCATAGGCGCG
>CAYRXL010000168.1:0-4165 GCA_964428295.1 uncultured Alphaproteobacteria bacterium | reverse complement strand
GAGCCATCATTTACAAAAATAAATTCTACATCTAGGTCCTGTAGAGTCCTTATAATTATATTAGCACCAATCATTTTCATAAAAACATTTCCAAAATCAGACGCTAACCTTTATTTAATATTTGGTCAACATTAGAAAGATATATTTTATATTTTTTTATTACTTTCTGTAAATCATATTCTGAATCTATTTTTACATTAGGATCATATCTATTTTTGAACCAAGTAGTCTGTCGTTTAGCATATTGTCTAGTTAATGAAACTGATTTATTAATAGCAGTTTGTAAAGAAATTTCTCCATCTAAATAACTACACATTTGTCTGTATCCTATCGCTTTACTTATACCATAACTTTTTATTTTATTTCTCTCTTTATATATTTCATCTCTTAAACCTCTATTTATCATTGCCTTGAACCTTTCTTCACAGGATTTCCTTATTATATCTCGTCTAGGCATCAATAGAATCTTAAAATATTTATAAAAATCCTTCTTATCATTTTTTAATAACTGCCATTCTGAGAATGTCTTTTTGGTATAAGAATAAATCTCCCACATTCTCAATATTCTATGTTTATCTTGATTACTTACTTTATTTGTCGCCTCTGGATCTAATTGTCTTAACTTATCATATAAATACTCAGCACCCTTTTTAGCTAGTAGTTTTTCTGTACTTTTTCTAATTGATAATGGAATCTTAGGAATTTTAGTCATGCCTTGATATAAAAATTCTAAATATAATCCAGTGCCCCCTACAATTATAGGAATTTTATTCAAACTATGAGACTTTTTAATTGCTCTAATTGCAAGTTTTCTCCATATTGCAGCATTACACTCTTCTTTGTAATTCATTGATCCGTATAACATATGGGGAATCTTGTTTTTATACTCAGATGATGGCTGTGATGTCAATATTGGCAGAGTATTATATATTTGCATACTGTCAGCATTAATCACAACACCACTTACTTTTTCTGCTAGACTTACAGCTAACTGTGATTTTCCAGAAGCAGTTGGACCTGCTAAAATTATTGCTGAAAGATATTTTTTCTTGTTCATATTATAAACTTAAGTTATTCCATTCGTATAAAATTTATATTTATTTAATATATAGGAGTAAAGTGAGTCTAGTTATAACAATTGTATCTCCCAATGAAAAACTTTTAAGAAAAAATTTAAAAATTATTTCAGAAATAATTCTGCAAAAAAAAATATCAATATACAATAAAGTTTTTCTTGGGAAGTTAGCCATAGATATATATTTACAACTAGAAAAATCTAACTTAAAAGAAATAAATAAAATAATACAACAAAACCACCATATCTTATTAAATGATTCAGATATTTGCATTCAAGATAATCTAAATAGAAAGAAAAAGTTATTTGCATGCGATATGGATAAAACTGCAATATCTCAAGAAAGCATAAATTTGATAGCTAAAAAGTTGAATATTGAAAAAAAAATGAAAAAACTTACAGAAGAAGCTATGCAGGGTAAAGAAAGCTTTAAAGAGTCAATTATAAAAAGAACAAAATTTTTAAAAGGAGTCACTCTTGATACCTTAGATAATATTTTGAAACATGATATAACCATTACTCCTGGAATAGATATTGTAGTTAAAACTATGAATAAATTTGGCTCACATACAATGCTCGTATCTGGAGGATATAGTTACATTGCTAATAAGATAGGAAAAATCATAGGTTTTAAAGAGATAATTTCAAATCAATTGTCATACACAAATAATATCTTAGATGGAAGTATACGTGGTCAGATTGTAGATGGAAATCAAAAATTAATTTCTATAAAAAATAGAGTAGATAGTATGAATTTAAGCAAAAATGATGTACTAGCAATAGGAGATGGAGCTAATGATATAAAAATGATTAAATATGCAGGGCTTGGAGCAGCATGGAATGCTTATCCAGTTCTGGACAAATCAGCAGATGTAATTGTTAGCAAAAACTTTAAAAGTTTATTATACTTTCAAGGTTATAAGGATTCAGAAATATATTCCTAATTATTAATCTAATTTTACTGCTATAAATGTTAGATTTCCACCTCTGTTAATCAGTAATAGCACGCTCTTTCTATGCAAATCTCTTAACTTCTTTAATATATTTTTAAAGTCTAACAAAGAATTAAGAACTTGCTGCTCAGCTTCTACTATTATATCACCAGGTCTAATGCCTTTTCTCTCACTATCAGAATTTTGTTCAACGTCTAGTACAAATAACCCCTTCAGTTTTTCTGGTATGTTCTGCTGATTTTTCAAATCGTTTGTTAAGTTAGAGATAGATAAACCTAAGGCTTGAAATGTTTCTGGATTTTCCTCTTCATTGTTGGATGAATTTTTGTTAGTTGCCATGTTTTCTTCTTTCATTTCAGCTATAATTACAAAAAATCTAATTTCTTTGTTATCTCTCCAAACTACTATTTCTACAGGTTTATTTACTTCTGTTTCTGCAACTAACCTAGGTAACCGTCTCATTTCAGTTACTTCACTACCATTAAAACCAATGATAACATCTCCTACCTTAATATTAGCTTTTTCAGCTGGACTGTCTGGTATTATACTTGCCACTAAGGCACCATAAACTTTAGATAAACCTAAACTCTCCGCTATGTCAGGTGTAATAGATTGTATTCGTACTCCCAACCATCCCCTAATAGTTTTACCATGATCTCTCAGTTGTTCTACTACCGATTTAGCTAAAGTAGAAGGTACTGCAAAACCAATTCCTACACTACCTCCTGATGGAGAATATATTGCAGTATTTATTCCTATAACTTCTCCCTTAAGATTAAATAATGGACCACCTGAATTTCCTCTATTAATAGGTGCATCAGTTTGGATAAAGTCATCAAAAGGGCCTGCCTTAATATCTCTTGCAATGGCAGAGACTATTCCTAGAGTCACCGTATTGACCAATCCAAAAGGATTTCCTATTGCTAAAGCCCAATTTCCAACCTTTATATTATCTGAATCTCCCCATGCTACTGCTTTTAAAGGTTTTTCAGGTTCTACTTTTAAAAGAGCTATATCAGTCTTTGGATCTGAACCTAAAAGCTTAGCCTGCAATGATGTCCCATTATGAAGTACTATGGTAATTTTATCAGAGTTTGCAATTACATGATTATTTGTAACTATGAGTCCTTCGGAATCAACAATAAATCCTGATCCCATAGCAGTCTCATTCCTTCTCTGCCTAGGAACACCTCCTCTTCTTTCAAAAAAATCTTTAAAAAATTCGTCAAATGGCGATCCTGGAGGAAATTGTGGTATTCCTTGTACAGAAGGTTCATTTGAAAGCATTACAGATATACTCACCACAGATGGTAGAAGTTCTTCCGCTAATTCAGAAAAATCAGGAATTTTATTTGAATAAGCGTTAAAAACGTGAAGAAATAAAAAAAGTAAAGTAAGTATAATTACTTTTGTTCTAGTTATAATATTTAATAGTTTATCCACTGTCATTATCCTTAATTTATCTTCCTAAGTTGCTTTAAAACCTTATAAACCAGAGAAATAATACTCCAACTATTACCATTATATATCCTATGCTTTTAACTTTCCTTTCTGACATTCTCTCAATTATTAGAATTATCTGTGAAATCCTGTTAGTTAAGGTAATCAGCACAAGTCCCTCTAAGATTATAACTAATGCAAGGGCTGCCAATAAATCGTTCATAGTTTTATGATAATAATATTTTGCCTATTCTTTTTTACCATCAGCATCTCTAAAATATTCAAAAAATTCACCATTTGGAGATAATACCATAGTCGTATCACCTTCAGACAATGCCGCAGTATAAGCTTGCATTGCCCTATAAAAAGCAAAAAAATTAGGATCTATGCTAAATGCTTCTCCTAATATTCTATTTTTTTCTGCCTCTCCTTTACCTCTTAATATTTCACCATCCCTCTCAGCTTCAGCCAATAAAACTGTTGTATTTTTTTCTGCTTCTGCCTTTATCATTCTAGATTTTTCTTCTCCTACAGCTCTTATTTGAGAAGCTTCTTGTTGTCTTTCAGTTTGCATTCTTCTAAAAATAGCTTCTGAATTAGCTGTAGGTAAATCAGCTCTCTTTATCCTAACATCCTCTATTTTTAAACCAAACTCTTTAGCTTCTTCAGCAACAATTTTACCAACCTCATCCATTAA
>CAYRXL010000167.1:1140-4178 GCA_964428295.1 uncultured Alphaproteobacteria bacterium | reverse complement strand
CTTTACCAGATAATATAAATGTACAAGACGAAAAATTGCACATTTACAGCAAAAATCCTAATAAACTAAATGGTAAAGGTTATGAGAATTTTGTAAGGAAATATCATAACATTCAAGAAATTAGTCGATGCCGGAGTAATGTAGTTTTTTTAGACAATGAGGCAATTAAAGGGACGGTTGTTGGTTACCCACTAGACAGTCAAAATGTTTTGGTTGCATTAGATGCTCCAAAGTATTGGATAATGTTATTTATCGGTATCTTGAGAAGAGTTTTATTAGGACATTTAAAAATAAAAGGAATTGTTAGGTTAAAAACAAAAAACAATTCTAGAGTATGGCTGTATTTAAAAACTTTACAAAAACGTTCAGGTAACGATTTTTATTTCTCTAGTGAAATAGGAATACAAGGAATGCTTAATTACTTGAAACAAAATAAAATTGATTATGTGGTTATGAGATTTTATCAAAAATTACCAGACTTGTATACTAAGGGGAGTGATATCGATATTCTCGTATCTAATCAGGATGAGGAAAAATTGAAAAATTATTTAATTCAAAATCCTGGAAATATAAAAGTTGATATTTGGAATGAGTCGGCACCATCGTATAGTGGGGTATCTTATTTTATACCTAGACTGGCAAAGCAGATATTAAAGTCAGCTATTTCTGGACCTGGTGGTTCTCGTATTCCTGGAAAAAAAGAAGCACTACTAAGTTTGATGTATCATACTCTTTATCATAAAGGTATTAACGCTGGAATTATTTCAAAAACTGCTGGCGTAGAATCTATAGATAAGCCTGATAATAAATATATTTTTGAAATACAGAATTTATCAAGAGAATTAAAAGTTGATGTTGGCTCTACAATGGAAGAGATGGAAGATTATCTTAATGCAGAAGGGTGGAAACCTAAAATAGATACTTTAGCGAAAATTGCACAATGGAATGAATGGGTAAGAGTAAAGTATTTTAGCAATTCTACTACTAATTATAATTCTATTTCAGTTTTTATTCTAAGGGAGTTAGCTATAACTCGTGACATAGTAGGATCAATAAAGGATCTAATAAGAAAAGAGGGTTTTGAAATTTTAACTGACACCTATTTAAAAGATGAGGTTAGATCTGAAGCAATTAAAAACTTAAGAGGAGGAACATGGAAAGATGCCATGTATAAAGATAAATCTAGAGAGCTTGAGCCGGCTTATGCCATTGTTATTTTAGATGCTTATGCAAATAATGTTAATAGGTTTTTATCGTTAAAAGAAAAGATGAGAAATAAATTTGATTATGATAAATCCCCTAGTATCGTACATTCAACAGATAATGAAATTGAATCTTGGGATTATATTAATTGCTGCTTTCCCGGTATGGAAAAAAATATAGAAAAAACTATTCAAAAATTGGAAGAGAAAAAAATTTTTATACCTTTTTATCTAAAATTTACTAAATTTTTACCGTACTATAAAGCATCACTAAATTCTAAAATTAAATCTTGGATACAAAATATAATTACAAAGTAGAATGTTAAAAAATACAATTTGTATAGAATTTATTGGAATATGGGGCTCTGGAAAGAGCGCATTGATTAATGAATTATCAAAAAAACTGCAGAGTGAAGGTATTGTAGTGGCAAGGTTTTTAGATTTTGATAAGCAAACAATGCTGAAAAGATATTTTTCTATTGGATTATTTTTTTTAAGACACCCCTTGTATATATTTAAGTCACTATTCTTTTTAGTAAAAATTTTAAATATATTAAGACCAAACGATAATTTGCAAATTCAGATTTTAAAAACTCTTATAAGGATATATATTAAAAAAAAAACCAGATATTTTTTTATGTGAGGGCGCTTATCACCTTCTTCCTATGTTTAATCACATGAATAAACTAAAAGAGAAAGATGTTCTTTTTTTTGGAAGCACCAAATTTACCCACAAGCCAGACAGTGTAGTTTATATAGATATTAATATTGAGACTGCAAAAAAAAGAGTAGATAAAGATATTGAAAAAAACTTTGTTCGTTTTACTAGTGCTGATTTAGATAGGTTAGATTATTTATATAATCAAATTCTAAATAACCAAAAAAAGATTAAAAATATTCTTAAGTCATCAGCCATACCTATATTAAATCTTAGTGGAAATGAATCTTTGTCAAAAAATACTAACCATTTGTTTAATTTTATAAAAGGCAATTGATCTTTTCATGAGAGGATCATTTATTTTGGATCTATTTTAATATTCTATTTAATGTTTTTGTAATATAAGAAATATTATCATCACTAAGATATGCGTTCATTGGTAGACTCAAAACACAACTAGAAGATTCTTCAGCTACAGGAAGATCATTTTCTTTATAATTTAAATATTTGAAACATGCCTGCAAATGTAACGGTACTGGATAATATATCGCTGTTGGAATACCCTCATCTTTTAATTTTTTTTGAACTTCGTCTCTATTATTTATTCTTAGCGTATATTGCCCCCAACTAGTTGTTCGATTCGATTTAATAACTGGAATTTTAAAATTTTTTTTAATTAAATCTTTATATTTTTTTGCAACATTTTCCCTTTGCTCAAGTTCTTTTTTATAATGGGGTAATTTAGCTAATAATATAGCTGCTTGTATAGTATCTAAGCGACCACCCATACCAATATATTTATAATGATATCGTTTATTTTGACCATGAACACGTATCATTTTTATTTTCTCAGCATATTCATCATTATTGGTAAACACTGCTCCACCATCACCATAACAACCAAGAGGTTTTGAGGGAAAAAAACTAGTAGTAGAAATATCACCTAAATTACTATCAGTCTTGCCGTTGTAAGTGGATCCAAAACTTTGTGCTCCATCAATAATTACTTTTAAATGATACTTTTCAGCCACAGCTTGAATGGCATTCATATCAGCTGGCTGACCAAACAAACTCACTGGCATTATAGCTTTAGTTTTATCAGTGATTGCAGCCTCAATTAAATTAGCATCAATATTAAAAGTATCTGACTCAATAACTACAAATACTGGCTTAGCTTT
>CAYRXL010000167.1:0-1130 GCA_964428295.1 uncultured Alphaproteobacteria bacterium | reverse complement strand
TTGAGGCAATCGTTTCAGCTGTTGAAATAAAGGTAAAGGGCGTGGTAATAACTTCATCATCTGGCTGAATATCAAGTGCCATCATTGCAAGTAATAAAGCATCTGTACCATTTGAACAGGTGATAGTGTGTTTTGTGCCTGAGAATGCAGATAATTCGGTTTCAAGCTGTTTAACCTCCTCACCCATAATATAATTAGATTTATTTAATACTGCGTGAATGCGTGTGTCAATATCATCTTTATACTTTTGATACTGTGCTTGTAAATTAGCAAAATCTATTTTCATAAATTTACAGAGAATTTATTTTTCCATTTATTAAAATATGCAATAATTTCTTTTTTTCTCTCAATACTTAACTTTTCATTTTTCTTGGGTCTGTCTATCTTGGGAAAGCTGAGTGTTTGATCTTTGATGCTTTTTAACACTGATCGATTCATCTCTATTTGTTTCTTTAAGATTCTACTTGAAATTATCTCTAACGTATCTTCTTTAAACACTTCCACAATGGCTTCAACAATAAACAACCCTGCATCAACCTTTTGGTCAATTAAATGGGCTGTAACGCAAGGTGGCACAAGGTTCTCTATTGTCCTATATAGAGAGTCTAGTCCGCTTGTTTCAGGAATTCTTCCTGGGTGGTAATTAATAATTCCTAATTTAAATATCTCTATTATAGATTGAGGTATTATTTTTGCTCCACCAATAAGACCTACATCAATACTATTATTCTCAACTATAGTTTTAATTTTTGAAGTGTCGTTATGTTTTATCTTGTAAAAGTCGATATTATTTGCTTTACAAAATTCTCTAATTTCTTCATTTCTACTATCTTTATCTATTGAAGCAATATTACCATTGTCCGTATAATTTATTCTTGGTGCTAATAATACTGCACCAATAGAAAACCCGTTAATAAATGTATCTTTAATGATTGCATTAGTCTTATAATGAGGAAAATCATAACCAAAAATTCCAATTATCATTCTAATACCTTAAGGGAAGTGAGATAGTTTTGTTATCTCTAGCAGAGATATATGCTGCAACTAAAATTTCTAGAGTTTTTAAACCTTCCCTATTATATTTTTTATTCATAATTCTTATAGCTTTACTGCTTCATTTATAGTTTTGG
>CAYRXL010000166.1:2364-4206 GCA_964428295.1 uncultured Alphaproteobacteria bacterium | reverse complement strand
AAAAATTTAAAAATAGATTTTACTGGTACATCTAATCAACTAGATGATTATTTCAATGCTCCTCATGCTGTCACAAAATCTGCTGTTTTGTATGTATTAAGATCACTTTTCAAAAAAAATATTCCCTTAAATGAAGGATGCTTAAAACCTATAACTATTATTATACCTAAAGGTTCAATGTTAAATCCTTCTTATCCTGCCGCTGTTGTAGCAGGAAATGTTGAAACCTCCCAATCTATAGTAGATGCATTAAATGCAGTTTTTGAAGTACAAGCAGCATGCTATGGAACAATGACTAATGTAACCTTTGGAAATAATAAATTTGGCTACTACGAAACCATATGTGGAGGTGAAGGAGCAAGTGAAAACAACAATGGAGCTGATGCAGTCCACTGCCATATGACAAACACAAGCCTAACTGATCCAGAAATACTAGAATTTTATTATCCTGTTTTTTTAAATTACTTTAAAGTCAGAAAGAACAGTGGAGGAAAAGGAAGATGGGACGGAGGAAATGGAGTAGAGAGAAAAATAGAATTTCTTAAAAAACTAGATCTTAGTATTCTTTCGAATAGAAGGTCTATTAAACCTCACGGACTTATGGGAGGTAAAGATGCTAAAACAGGGGAGAATATAATAATTAGAATAGATGGAAAGATAGAAAAACTGGGCTATGCAAAACAAACTGTTGTAAATAGAGGAGATTCTATTTTAATAAAAACACCAGGAGGTGGAGGATATGGTATAAAAAAAAATTATTTTTTTTATTTATTTTATATTATTCTTCAGCTATAAAAGACGGTGTTATGAAATATAATCATATTGTTTTTTCTTTGTTTAAAACTACTATAATCGCAGTTTATGCCGTGATTATTGTTGGCTGTTCAACAACATCTTCATTAAATAATACTAATGATAGCACAGTAAATGCACCTGACCCTCTAGAAGGTATAAACAGAACAATATTTTCTTTTAACTTAGGTGTTGACAAAGTAATCCTTTCGCCAGTTGCAAAAGGATATAGGAACGTACTTCCTTCAGAAGTTAGAACTGGAATCAGAAATTTTTTAAGTAATTTAACTGAACCATGGACTACTATAAATTCTACATTACAAGGTGATATAAATAACGCAGGATCTTCTTTGGCACGCTTCCTTATTAATACTACAATAGGTGTTTTAGGAATATTTGACGTAGCAACTGACATGGGGTTTGAAAAACAAGAAGAAGATTTTGGTCAAACTTTAGCAGTAGCAGGAACTGGTCCTGGTGCCTACATAGTTATACCTATTTTAGGACCATCTACTGCAAGAGATGCACTAGGAAAAGTAGTAGGTTTTTTCGCAGACCCTGTCACGTATGTTCTACATAGAGAAAACCACGATAGTTGGGTTTGGATAGGCACAGCTCTAAGAGGAATAGACTATAGGGAACAAAATTTGGAAAGAATAGACAACTTAAAATCGTCATCAGTAGATTTCTACGCTACTATTAAAAGTTTGTATTTACAGAGACGAAGCGGAATGATTGTTAATCAGTCTACCGATGAAGAAGATCCATTTCAAGAATTTGAACTAGAATAAAGAAAGAAAACCTTATATGAGTATTATTAAAACTGCTTTAGTTTCCTTATTACTATTTATTACCTCACATGCTATTGCGATTAATGAGGAACAAGCGAGGGGGTTTGTCGAAGGAATAGGAAATGAAGCTATTAAAATTCTGAAAATTCCTGTAGATGATAGAATAAAAAGAAATAATGAAATCAGGACTTTACTTCAAGAAAAGTTTAATATGGTGCTTATTGGTAAAGCTATACTAGGAAAATCGGTAATAAAAACT
>CAYRXL010000166.1:0-2354 GCA_964428295.1 uncultured Alphaproteobacteria bacterium | reverse complement strand
CTGCTTCCGATGATCAGATAGAAAAATTTGTAAAAACCCTAGAGGAACACGTAGTCAAGGTATATACGTCCCAACTTGGTGTATACAAAGGACAAGTCTTTTCTATAAATGACATTGTTATAAAAAAATCTGATGCTTTTGTATACACGTCTATAGATGCTGGAGATACAACAGAGGAAGTGCCTACTACTAAAATAGTATGGAGATTAAGAGAATCTAACTCCTACCCTAAAGTTATAGATATAGCTGTTGAAGGGGTTAGTTTACTTAGAACCAAAAGGGCTGATTTTAAAGTTCTACTTGATACAGTTGGATTAGAGGGATTAATCTCAAAATTAATTGAAATAAACAATACACCTGACCCTAAAATACCAGGTGAATAAGTAAAGATTTTCCTTTTTAAGAAAAATAAAGACTTATCTTAATTGTTAATGAGATTAAAATGAACATAGCTGCACTCAGAGAAACTTCAATACATGAAAAAAGGGTAGCAATTACTCCTGAATTAGTAAAAAAATATTTAGATTTGGGTTTGGTGGTATATATTCAAAAAGAAACAGGACAAAAAGCTGGTTTTTCTAATGACAGCTATCTGAAAGCTGGAGCAAAAGTTATAGAATCTAAAGATGAAATACTCAGCAATGCTAATATTCTTGTTACTGTTTCAAGTCTCATATCACAAAAAGATTTAGAACATGTAAAAGAAAATATTATTATAATTGGTCTTT
This sequence comes from uncultured Alphaproteobacteria bacterium, assembly GCA_964428295.1. Classification (GTDB taxonomy): domain Bacteria; phylum Pseudomonadota; class Alphaproteobacteria; order TMED109; family TMED109; genus CAYRXL01. The sequence goes on along the minus strand of CAYRXL010000166.1, from coordinate 1,626 downwards.
TAGACCCCTTTAAAAATAATAATCTTTTGAAAAACCTGGCTACAATGAAAATTAATTGTATATCATTAGAGCTAGTCCCAAGAATAAGTAGAGCTCAGTCAATTGATGCACTTTCATCACAATCGAATTTAGCTGGTTATAAATCTATTATTGATGCAGCCTCAGTTCTAAAGAAAGCAATACCCATGATGATGACTGCTGCAGGCACCATAGTACCAGCAAAAATATTAATATTAGGAGCAGGAGTAGCTGGACTACAAGCAATAGCAACAGCAAAAAGACTAGGTGCTATAGTAACCGCCTTTGATGTAAGACCAGAAGTTGAAGAACAGGTAAAAAGCTTGGGAGCAAAGTTTGTATCTGTAGATATAAAAAGCGAATCTAAAACTACATTAGATGACGGCTACGCTAAAGAAATGGATAAAGATTACAAACATCGTCAAGTTAAAAAGATAGAAGAAGAAGCAATAGTTTCAGATATAGTAATAACTACGGCTCTAATTCCTGGCAAAAAATCTCCTATACTAATCCCTACTTCAACCCTTAAAAAAATGAAGGCTGGTAGTGTAATCATTGACTTATCAGGAATCTCTGGAGGAAATTGTGAAAAATCAGAATATGGAAAAACAGTAATTTATAACGATATTACAATATCAAGCCCCACTAACCTTTCGAGTGACATAAGTAGAGATTCAAGCATACTTTACTCAAAAAATATATTTAATTTTACTAAACTATTATTTACAGAAAATAATACTGTTAACGTTAATATGGAAGATGAAATAATTGCTAAAGCTACAATTATAAGGAATGGCAAAATTATAAATAAATTACTGGAGTAGAATATGGAAAACGTTGATCCTTTCATAATAAATATAATAGTTTTTATATTAGCAATATTTGTTGGTTATTTTGTGGTTTGGTCAGTAACACCTGCACTACACACACCATTAATGAGTGTAACAAATGCAATATCAGGAATAATTATTATCGGTTCTATTATATCTCTAGCGATTAATTCTACTGAAAATATTTCATATGATATTTTTAACAATTCAAAAATACTTGGATTCATTGCTACAGTCTTAGCATCAGTAAATATTTTTGGGGGATTTATTGTAACCCAAAGAATGTTATCTATGTTTAAAAAGAAACAAAAATAATAATGATTAACTCCAATACTTCAGCAATATTATACTTAATTTCAGCAATATTATTTATTCTTGCTCTAAAAGGCCTATCTTCACCCGAATCAGCAAGAAGAGGTAATATTTACGGAATTACAGGTATGATACTTGCAATATTCACTACCCTAGCTCAACCAAACATAAATAACGTAGGATTACCCTTCATAGCTATATCATTAGGAGGTCTCATAGGTACAATAATAGCACTAAAAATAAAAATGACTGCAATGCCGCAATTAGTTGCTGCTTTCCATAGCCTTGTTGGGTTAGCTGCAGTTCTAGTAGCATTTTGTGCTCTTCTTTCTCCTGAATTATTTGCTATAGGAACAAAACACAATATTAATACCATAAGCAGAATAGAAATGTCAGTCGGGCTCTCAATCGGAGCCATTACATTCTCTGGGTCTATAATTGCTTTTTTCAAATTACAGTCTTTAAT
>CAYRXL010000165.1:466-4282 GCA_964428295.1 uncultured Alphaproteobacteria bacterium | reverse complement strand
AAAAAGGATAAAGATATTGCTAAAGAGATACAAGAAAGTATGTTTGACTTCGAGAACTTGGCAGCAATAGATGATAAAAGTTTACAATTTTTAATTAGAAGCTTAGATAATGAGCTAATAGTAATTTCTTTAAAGGGTGCTGACGATATTTTAAAAGACAAGTTTTTTGCATCTATGTCTCAAAGAGCAGCAGCAAATATTCAAGATGAAATGGATGCTTTAGGACCAATGAGGTTGACTGATGTGCAAGAGGCCCAAAAGCAAATCATTTCAGTTGCTAGACAACTTGCTGATGAAGGTTCTATAGTGTTAGCAGGAAGAGGAGGTGATGAGTATCTCTAATATGATTGTGGAATGTTTCTCCACAGGTAAATTAGCCAAAATTATATTTGGTTTCTTTTTATTTTTGAATTTTACTACAAACGTAAATGCTGCCGGGAGGATGCATGAACCTACTGTGGAGTACCCTACTGGGCATAAATATGAACCACGTCAAAAATATGAACTATGTAGACTTAAAAAGGAAGTGAGAAAACCAACAGAAGTTAAGTGTTATTATTTAAGACAAGATAGAAAGGGAGCAGATGTAATAATAACTAACGATCAACCTACCTTTAATTGTTTGGGACAGATTCAGTGTAAGATAGAATAATAGTTTTTTATATTATTTCATTCTATTTATGGAATAGTCTTTTTTAAGTTTTATTTTATTTAATTTTCTATATATAATACATATAGTTTTTCTTAAATTAGAAATAATTTATGGGTGTTGTATGGATCAAGATCAAAATAAAGAAGAAGAATCATATTCTGTAGAAGCTGAAGAAAATATGAAAACAGCTGTGGAAAATTTTAAAGAGTCATTGTTACCTATAGGCTCTCAAGAAGCAAACAAGAATGTATTTTTTGGTATTAGAGTGTCGATGGGAGGAGTAAGAAGACGATTAGTTGATTTAGGAACAATAGATGCTCCAGAAGGTCCATTGCAAATAGAACTTATGATATTTAATAAAGAGCACATTCCTGAAATTATGGAGCAACTAAAAGGTGAAGGTTATAAACCACGCACTGAATTAGGAACACAATATATTAAGGTTGATGTACCTCCCCCAACCAAGCTTCAGTTAATGGATATAGCGAGTGATGTTGAGAGAAGAACCAAATCAGCTTTGGGTAACTTAAACAAAATTAAGGGTAATACTAGTGTAAGGGTTCAAAGAGGGCTTGAAAATGAATATATTGACCAAAGAGCGGCAGGAAAAGCAAATAAAAACTTGAATAAGCATTTAATAAAGTACGACAAAGAGATTACAAAGTTAGGAATATTAAAAAGGTATGAGATTTTAGGAAAACATTTTAGCCCCATTGATGATGAAGAGAAAAAAATATTTAAATCTATTAAGGATAAGGAAAAAACTAAAGATAATGAATAATTAAGACCTTGTTATTAAGGTTCTTCTTTTTTTATTGATGATAAGAAATGTAATTCTTTCCATAGTTGTTCGCTTCTTTTATTCATATCTGAAAGTCTTGCTGAAAGTGTCCTAATTATGGCTCTTATGACAGGATCTGACTTAGAAACTCTCTCATAGAATATATCCTTTTCTATAATTAGTAGTCTTGTATCTGAAGCAGCTTCAGCAGATACTGTGTGTCCTTTATCAAATACGGCACTTATTTCACCAAATAGTTCACCTTCTCCAACTGCTCCAAGAACATACCCACTTTGACTTACTATATTTATTTTTCCTGTATAAACATAATACGCAAACTTTGGAATTTCATTGTATTTGTATACAATATCTCCTTGTTTATATGTTACTTGTTCTAGTCCTGAATTTGTTATTTGGTTAAAATTTATAATTTTCTTTTCTTTCATAAAATCATAATTTATCTTACTAAAAAGATATGGAATATAATATATTTATTTAAGATTATTTTAAATTATAATTCGTTAATTGCAATTAAGGTGCCAATAATTTTATGTTTCCTCTCCGCGATGATAATCCTACTACCTTGTTTCCTTACATGACATTGTTTTTTATATCTATTTGTGTAGTAATTTATTTAGTGCAATATCTAGAATTGTATCTTCCTCAGAATAATTTTATTGTTATTTGGGGAATGACTCCCAAATCATTATTCTCTGGGCAATCATTAATAGTAGGAGCTCCAGATCCTATAGTTACATTATTTTCTAGCATGTTTTTACATGGAGGATGGATGCATTTGATAGGAAATTTATTATTTCTTTGGATATATGGAAATAATGTTGAAGATGCTATGGGTCATATTAAATTTATTATATTTTACATAGCTTGTGGTATTGTGGCTGCTTTAACTCAGGCTTTTGTCGCTCCTTATTCTGAAATCCCCATGATAGGTGCATCTGGAGCAGTTTCAGGTACTTTAGCTGCTTATTTTTTGCTTTATCCAAAAGCTAAAGTCTCTACGTTGATATTTCTGGGTATTTTTATAACTGTTGTACGTATATCTGCAGGTTTTCTCATAGCCATTTGGTTTATTACACAACTTTTTAGTGCTTATATAACAGATATAAATACTCCTGGTGTAGCTTGGCATGCTCATATTGGAGGATTTATAGCTGGATTAGTACTATTACCTTTTTTTAAAAATAAAGAATATAAACTTTTTAGAGGAGGTAAAAAACAAACTAAGAGAGATAATATAAGAATTAGATTTCGTAAATAATCTACACTACTCACAAAATTCGTCTCTACTAGGTATTCTAGTAAAAGCTATTTTAGTTTTTGAGAATTCACTAATTTCTTTGGGTAGATTTCCTAAGATTATACTATCCTTTCCAAAACGAAAGTTGATATTGTCTATAGTTTTTGAAAGAGTTTCTCTACGTTTAATAAAAATTAATTCTTCGTCCTCATGTTCCTTGAATAAGCTTAGTTGTGGGGTGGATGTTTTTTTTAGTCCATACAAATTTATACTTATTTTTGTTATTTTCTTAGGAAGATATTGTGAGGTAAGATTTTTCCATATTAATTCGCTCTTTTCCAGTAAGGTAAAATTATCACACAATTGTCTAAATTTGATTTTTTCCTCTAATTTTTTTCCATTTTCTATACGAAGACTTATAGATAATTTAGTGCTATAATATCCAGTTCTTCTCAATCTACTAGCTGCTTTGATCAAAAGTCTACGTAGAATTTTTTTTGATTTATCTAGAGTTCTCCAATGAGGGTGGAGGACGTGACTGTGTCCTATCGTTCCTCTTCTTGTTTTTATTTCAGGGATTTCATTTCCTCTCATTAAATACCAGAATCTCTCTCCTTGAACACTACCCCATATTTTTCGCATATTTTTAGGAGATAATTTAAATAGATCATCAATTGATTCTACCCTAGCTAAAATGAGTCGTCTTTCTATTCTATTTCCTATTCCAGTTAGATCAGATAGCTTCAGATGTTTAATTTTATTAGGTATATCCTCAGAGTAAAGTATTTGTAATCCATCTGGTTTTTCCAGGTTACTGGCAGTTTTAGCTAAAAATCGATTTTTTGCAATTCCAATTGAACATTTTATGTAATCTCCGACATTTTTTGATATTTCTTTTTTTATTGATCTAGCAAGGGTTAGTGCGTTTTCTTCTATACCTTCTTTTTCTGTTAGTTTACATGCAACTTCATCGATAGATGCTATTATTTCAATGGGTATATGTTTATTGATTTCATATAAAAGTTTATGGTGGTAGTTCACATAATTTTGATGATTTGCTTTTATACATATCAAATTGGGACATAATTTTTTTGCTTTGTAGATCATTGTTCCTGTTTTTATACC
>CAYRXL010000165.1:0-456 GCA_964428295.1 uncultured Alphaproteobacteria bacterium | reverse complement strand
CCCCAAAACCCCAAAACCCCAAAACCCCGCGCTGACTTTCTAAATTGGGAAGAGAAGGAGTTGATTACACTTGACTATTCATTTATTGTGTCGATTTATCGCCTTATTTGTGAACAAAATACTGAGGCTAGTGTTTTGCTTTTGGTGCCCTTGTGTACTTGTCTTTTATCATAATTTTGATGTTTTGCTTTTATACATATCAAATTCGCACATAATTTTTTTGCTTTGTAGATCATTGTTCCTGTTTTTATACCGTATGCTTTAGCTTCATAGCTGGCTGCTATAGCGCAAGTTGAATCAGTAATAGTAGGTACCACTACAACAGGTTTATTTCTTATTTTAGGTTTTATTTGTTGTTCTATAGTTGCAAAGTAGCTATTGAAATCAAGATAAAGCCAATTTAAAGCAAACTCCTCTTTGTCTAGCATTTGAATTCCATAAATTCTATATAATGTT
>CAYRXL010000164.1:2939-4311 GCA_964428295.1 uncultured Alphaproteobacteria bacterium | reverse complement strand
AGAGCACTGTTATATCAAAGACAAGCAACTCAAGGAAAAACTGAACCATTGGGTAACCTCATTGACTCAACCACACTCTCATACTCTTCACTTCCCATAAAACTATTCAGAGGAAAGAATGCTCCTAGAGCAATTTTTTCTAACTCAAGGTAGGAATCAAAAGCTATATTTATTGATTTCATTTTTATCAACAAAAATCTTTAAATACTGGAACATTATTTATAACTAAATTAGCTGATTCTTTTACTGAAATTCCAGTATCTCTATGAATTACTAAATGTGGATTTTTAGGCTCTGACCATTTTATATCAAGCCCTACCACATTTTTCTCTATACCTTTTTCAGCTTTAGTATAAATTCCTTTAGGGTCTTCTCTCCTAACTAAGTCAAGAGATATTTTTATATATATTTCAAAATACTCACTAAAATTTTCATTATTCCACTTTAGAATATTAGAGGTTGCATATAATGCTGAAGTAATGACTACCATACCTTGCAAGTCAAGGAATTTACATATCTTTTGTATTCTTTTTATCTGAATTTCTCTTTCTACCACTGAATATCCCAAATCCTTACCAAACAAATTTCTTATTTCATCTCCATCTACATAAATAAGATTTGGTATTTTATTTTTAAATTTTTTAAGTATATATTTTGATATAGTAGTTTTACCTGAACCAGATATACCAGTAAGCCAAATAACCATTTATTAACATTATTTATCAATTAAATATATTGAATCAATATCATATCTGTAATGCTTTTTCTAACTATTATTAATTAAATTTTAAATTTTAATTGCTTAAAGTCAGCAACCATAATATTTTTTATTCAATCAAATATTAAAGCAACTATGAAATCAGTCGATAATAAAAAATTATTATATAAAAAATCAATGTATATTATCATTGACGCACTAAGATATGATGTCTTTAAAATAAGAAGGTATAGTAGACTAAATTGAGTTGAGGAAATAAATTTCATAAAACAATAGATTCAAGTAAAAATTTTGAGAAAAACAAAAATACTTTGCATTGATATAGAAGGAGGCCATGGAGGCTCTTCGCGCAGTTTATTCTTTACCTTAGAAGCTATCAGCAAAACAAAAGATATTGATGTTACTGTTATTTGCAGGTTAGATAGTTGGTTAAAAAAGGAATACAAAAAATTAGGTGTTAACTGCATAATAGAAAAAAACATACCTAGATTTACTCCATTAAGAAAAATTAATAGAAACATAATACAATTATTGCTTTTTGTATTTCATATTTGGCCAAAGTCATATTTTTTTAGAAAAAGATTGTTAAATTTATCAAAAGAATTTGATTTAATACACTACAATCACATTTCTCTTGTATTTCTATCATTTTGG
>CAYRXL010000164.1:0-2929 GCA_964428295.1 uncultured Alphaproteobacteria bacterium | reverse complement strand
AAAAAAAAAAGTACCAAATCTATTTAGTTCTATGCACATTAGAACGTTACCAGCGAATAATTACTTTTCAAGATTTATAGCCTCGTTAGCTAAAGATACTTGTAATGGTTTTATCTACATAACTGAAAATGAAAAAAAGCATATGAATAATATCACTACAAATATCAATATACTTGAGAAAATAATTTATAATCCAGTAAAAAATTTGAAAATAAAACAGCTGCGAATCAAAAATTTAGACCAAGATAAGCGTTTAAAAATTGGAATGTTATCAAATTTTTCTTATAACAGAGGGATAGATAGAGTGATAGAAGTTTTAGAGGCTATTCCATTTAAAAAAAGGGATAATTTTCTTTTCATTGTGGCTGGAGATATGAAACTAGAAAAAAACCTTCCAAACATACCTAAAGAATTTAATAATAAAGAAAAAGATTTTATTGATTATATAAATTTTAAAGAATATTCTAAGTATTTTATTTTTCTAGGCAGAGTAGATCATCCTGAACAAGTTATAAATACTATTGATATTTTACTTAAACCTACAAGATTATATAATCCATGGGGAAGAGACATATTAGAGTCGCTATCAATGGGAAAACCGGTAATATCAGTAGGTACTTACAATAAGTTTGTCGAAACCAATAAAACAGGACTACTACAAAAAGAATTCAACGCCAGTGGTATAGTGAAATGGCTTCTATCTATTAATAATAATAAAAGGATTCTTAATACATACAAAATAAATTCAATAAAAAAAACCAATGTTTTTTGTGACCCAGATATATGTGCTCTGAATTTAATTAAATTTTGGAATAAAATTATTAGCAAATAGTAATATTTTTTACATCTCAACTTACTTAAATATATTAGTTTTTCTCTTTCTCATAAATTTAGCAGGACTACCAGATACCACAGAATCTTTCTCTACATCATTTGTAACTACTGATCCCATTCCAACTTGTACATTATCTGCAATTCTTACTCCTTGTTTTATACATGAACTTTGTGCAATCCAACAATTCTTTCCTATTTCCACCTTTCCACTTATATCTACGTTGGCCATAACTAATGTGTTTTCATTTATCACTACAGAGTTTCCAATATGGGTTAAATCGTTTATACGGGTATTTCTTTTTATCAAAGTATCTTTAAATATCCCCCTAGAAATAACACAATTATTTCCAATTTCCACTCCTTCTTCAAGAACAACCCTCCCAATGGATGGCATTCTATAAGAATCTTCGGATAAATGCTCATCAACTAATCCATAGCTAAAGGCTCTACCCCCTATTACAGAGCCTGACAAGATTTTGACATTCTTATTTACTGTTACATTTTTGTATAAAACAACATTTGGAGAAATCTCTGCTCCCTGTTTGATTTTGACATCATCACCTATTACTACATTAGGTCCTATATTTACCTCATGATCTATTTCTACATTTTTTCCTTTGATAAGGCTTCTATCTATCTTATACGAAGATGGTAAATTAAAAAATTTATGATAGATTTTTGCAAAGTCATACTTAGGGTTATCTGAAATTATGGTTGCAACTCCGCATTTTTCCAATTTTTTTAGATTGTATTCAAATGTTATCACAGTCGAGTTTTGTACTCTCTTTACTTCCTCTTCAATCTTGTATTTAAGAAAACTAACGCTATTGCGTTTAGTATTAGGAAATGAATCAATCGTCTTGACAACACATTCTTTTCCGTGAAAATCACTATTCAGGTAACTTGCTATATTTTTATTTGTTATATTACTATTTTTAATTTTCATAACTATATATTTTATATTTTAAAAAGTAGTTATTTGTTTAAACTAAAAAATCAATTATATATAATAATACAACAAAATTACATAAAATTAATTATATGAGCTATAAACTCTCTATAAAATTAGTCAATAAAGATAAATGGTATATTAAAAAACATAAAAGTTTTAAATTTTATTATAGAGGTTTTGATAATAATTATAGTATAAATGAAATAGTAAAACTCTTTATGAACATTAGTTTTACACAAAACAATCTTCTAAAATTATTAAATAAATTAGATGGTAATTTTGCTATAATAGTTTTACATGAAAATTTTTTATTTGCTGCTGTTGACAAAATTAGATCATATCCTTTGCTTTACTATCATAATGAATATGCCAAGGACAAATCTTTCACACTATTTGATAATTACAGTTCCATTGAGAACGTCTCTATTCCCAAAAGATTGGACAAAAAACAAATAAATCTTTTCTCTTTATCTGGCTATACATCAGGGAACTCAACAATTCTAAAAAATGTGTATCAGATTGGACCCGGGAGCTTTACAATCCTTAAAAATAATAACTTAATTAAAAATTTCTATCACAAGTGGGGGTACAAAGTAAGGAAAAAAAATTACAGACATCTCATTGAAGAATTACAAGAAGTAAACAGAAAAATTATTGTAAAACTCATTAAATCATGCCATGGCAAACATATTGTAGTTCCTTTATCAGCTGGATATGATTCAAGATTTATCGCATCTGGTCTAAAAGAGCTTGGTTATGAAAATATTATTACATTTAGCTACGGTAGAAAAAAGAATAGAGAAGCGTATATAGCAAAAAAGGTCGCAGAAAAACTTAACTTACCATGGTTTTTCATACCTTATACAAACAAAGTGCAAAAGAAGATAATGTCAAGTAAGGATCATCTAAATTATGAGAGATTTTCTGATAATCTAACTTCCATTCATTGCCCTCAAGACTTTTTAGCTGTTAAGTATTTAAAAAACAACAATCTCATACCTCGTGATAGTATTTTTGTAAATGGACAAACAGGAGATTTCATATCAGGAAATCATATTCCTATAATAAAATATGAAAATAATAACAACATTGAAAACGATATTGTAGATTTTTACTTAGAAAGACACTACAATATGGGGAACC
>CAYRXL010000163.1:0-4313 GCA_964428295.1 uncultured Alphaproteobacteria bacterium | reverse complement strand
TTTTTGAGGGTTTGGATGATATTTAACGCATGATTGGAACCTACACCTTGAGAAACATATCTAATATCCTGGTCTATAACTTTTCTAAGTTGTTGAATTGTCTTTTCTGCTACCATTTGGTTATCAAAAGGTACAACTTTTATATGTCGACCACCAAGCACTCCACCTGCATTATTAATTCTTTCAGCAAAAAATTCTAAGCCTTCAATGAGATCTAAACCAATGGCTGCTAGGGGGCCTGACATTGGTTCTATTACAGCAATTTTAATTGGTCCTTTTGCTTCTTCTTTTCCACAAGAAATCAGTACCAATAGACAAAATACAAATGTAATAATTTTAAATATTTTAGTCATCTATTCCTCCCTGATAGAATTGCTCTTTAATTTTAAATTCTATGTATAACTTACTTGTTATCTTATCTATTATCAATATTAATTATTTGCCAAATACCATTAGCTTTAAATACTATTTTTTTATTTAAGGTCAAAACAACTTCTATAAAAATAGCTCTTTTCCCATGTTTTATAACGTAGCCTTTACCTTCTAGCCAATTTTCTATGGGTGCTGGCCTAATAAAACTAGCATTAAATGAAGCAGTTACAGATCTCTTTTTTACTGAGTTAAAGGCTACATTTCCCCCGATAGTATCAGCAAAAGCCATCAAAAATCCACCATGAGCAACGCTATTTAAATTAGTTTGTTTTTCAGAAATTTTTGTAATAAAAACGGTGTTTGGGTACTTTCCTTTAACAAAATATGGTCCAATTATGTCGGAAAATTTGCCATCGAATGTCTTGTATTCTTTAAAGCCTTGAGGAATACTTAATGTTTTTAGTGCATTATCATTCATATTTTTTATATTTTAAATTTTTCCATAACATCCAGTTTAAATACTATACCATGTCCATCTCGGTTCGATGTCTGAGCATAGCCATCTATTACGTTTAATTCTTTTTCTATAAGATTGTCTATTGCGAATGCATGGATTTCTATATATGCAGCATTAGGTATAGAGGCTAGGAGACTAATATGTAAATCATGTGCCCCATGAGAGATAATAGGAAGATTATAGGATTCAGCTAATTTTGCTATTTTCATAAAAGGTGTAATACCTCCACAAGTAGTAAAATCTGGTTCTGGAAAATCGACTCCTTGATTTGAAATTAATAGATTGAACTCTTCTAGTGTATGAAGGTTTTCTCCAGCTGCTATTGGTATGCCAGTAATATGCCTAAGCTCCTTATAACCCCTGTAGTTATCAGGTTGTATAGGTTCTTCAAGCCATTTCAAGTTGTATTGTTTTAGTAGTGAAGATGCTTTCAATGCTTCATCCAATCTCCATGCTTCATTTGCATCTGCCATTAATTCTACATCTTTAGGTAAAAAATTCTTCATAGTCTCAATTCTTTCAATGTCCTCATAAATGTTTTGTTTCCCTAATCTCATCTTTATTGCTTTATATCCATCATCAATATATTTGCTTGCATTGGAGACCAATTTTTCTTTTGAAAAATTTAGGTCTATACTTCCAACATATGCTTTTACTGATGTTCTAAATCCGCCTAATAAATTCCATAATGGTATTTTAAGCCTTTTACATTTTAAATCCCATAATGCTGAATCGATGGCAGATATAGAAAAACTCATTGGAGCTCCTCTACCTGCATAATGGTGGGCTTTCCACATTTTATACCAAAGGTATTCAATTTTGTCTGGATCTTCATTATCTAAAGCTTTAAATAATGTATTTTTAATAATTGCTTTTACTGCGTTACCCTGTCCTTGATGTGTAATTGTATATCCGTATCCTTCATGTCCTTCAGAATTAGTAAGTTTTACTAATATTATGTCAAAGCTCTTCATCTGTCCTGCAGCAAAAGCCTCTAAGGGTTCTTCAAGGGGAATGTTGTAAACGTTTACTTCTTTTAGTTTAATTTCCATCTTATTTCTGAAATTGATTATAATTTAAATTACCTTACTATAGTAAAAATCAAAAGTACAAACTTCTAATAATTTAGAAATTGATCTTGATATCTTTTAAAGTTATTAAGACTGTATGTAAATGAATTTAAAAAGTTTTTTAGTTTAGTTTTTAGATAAATTATTATATTTTAAAATTATGATTGTTTTATATCACTGTACAAATTCAAGATCTATGAGGTCACTCTGGCTTTTAAATGAACTAAATATTGAATTTAAACTTAATACCATGCCATTTGAACAAAAATATTTAAGAACACCTGAGTATTTAAAAATTCATCCATTGGGTCGAGTTCCTTGCCTAATTGATGAAGATATTACTCTTTTTGAAACGGGTGCAATTTGTCAATATTTATGTGAAAAATATGATGATAAAGACTTGCTTGGAAGGAGTAAAAATAGTACTGATAGGATTTACTGGTTGCAATGGTTACACTTTGCAGAAACTATTGCTGTCCATGGAGCTAATCTTGCTCAGCAAAATATTGTCATAAATGAAGAACTTAGGTCTCCCACTGTAATTAAACTTGAAGGTTTGAGATTAGAAAAAGCTCTTGAAGTTATAAATTTACATTTTTCAGAAAAGGACTATATGTTAGGATGTAAATTTTCATCGGTAGACACAGCGATAGGGTATAGCGTACATTTAGCTAAAAGTTTCCAAGATATATCTGCTCTAAGAAATTTAGAAAGGTACTATAAGAATATTTCCAAGAGACCTGCATTTACTAGGTCATTAGTATAATAGCTAAAATTGGAAACTGGTGTGTAATTAATTTATAAACCAATGCATTCGATCTTGACCAAAATACATTTCGTTATTGACAAAGAATGTTGGAACTCCAAAAACTCCTCTTTTGACAGCAGTTGAAGTGTTTTCTTTAAGGTTTTCTTTAACTATATCTTTTTCAATTTCAGAATAAATTGAGGGCGGGTTTATTTCGTATTTTAACAAATGTTTACTAACTATTTCTATATCAGATAGATTTGCATTATCCCTCCACATTGACAAAAAAATACATTCATTATACTTATCAAATATATTTAGTGTTTGAGCAGCAATAGCCCCCCTCATCAGAGAAAGGGTGTTTACAGGAAAATTATCATTAAAATTAAATTCAACTTCGTACATTTTTGCATATCTTTTTAAGTCTTTACCCATGTAGGTAGCTTTTTGCTTTACTTCTCCAGGAGGTCTATTTCCTGTAAGCTTAAATATACCACCTAATAACACTGGAATTTCTGATATTGTGTAAATGTCACTATGTTTGATTTTATTTATTACTGCCCAGGCTAGATAAGATGCTGGACTACCAAAGTCGTAAAAAAATTCGATGTTCTTTTTCATTATATTTCACTTCCAATTCTTTTCTTTAAATTAAATTAATTATACCTTGTTTTTATTTCTTTGAGGAATTTTATTATAGCCTTATTAGTTTCTTTGGGTTTTTCTTGTTGTATCCAATGGCCTGCATTTTCTATTATCAGCTTTCCGTAAAAATCTTCACAATATTTACCAGGGTTTTCGTATGAATCCTTACCTTTTATAAAAAACCTAACGGGATCTTTAGATCCAGCTATAAAGAAACTGGGGACAGTTACATTTAGATCTGATAATTCAGGTATTAGTTTCCAATCTCTGCTTTGATTCCTATATCTATTAATAGGTCCTCTAAAACCACTCACTTCAAATGATTTGGAATATTCATCTAGATCTGCAAGTTTTAGCCAATTAGGAAAATTTTCAGGATCTACTAAGCCTTTTAAAATACCACTATTTAGTCTATTACTGGTTTTGACTTTTGCATTATATCCTTCTGCTGAAGACCAGAAATAAATTTTTCTTAAAGATAATTTTACATTATTCTCTAATTCTTTTTCAGGAATATCTTCTTTTTGAAAATATATTTGGTAAAAGAATTTATCTTTATATAGTTTTTTCCATAAACTTATATTTGATATTTTACCCCTTCTAGCATAAGGGACACTAAGACCAATAACGGCTTTTATTTTATTAGGATGTAAAGCTGCAGTGTTACAACAAATAGGGGCTCCCCAATCATGACCAATTAATATCGCTTTTTCTGAGTTTTCTTCATTAATAATATTTATGATATCCTTAATAAGTGAGAGCATATCGTATTTTTCAACCTCTTGAGGAGTGTAACTACCTTCATATCCTCGCATATTAATTGCAATTACTTTATAACCTAAATCAGAAATTGGATTGATTTGATGCCTCCAAGAATACCACGTTTCTGGCCATCCATGAACCAATATAACAGGTTTTCCGCTTCCAAGTGTTCTTGCTTTTATATACGTATCTCCTGATC
>CAYRXL010000162.1:3942-4328 GCA_964428295.1 uncultured Alphaproteobacteria bacterium | reverse complement strand
GCATTCTTCTATAAATGGCTTCCGAGTTTTCAACTGGAAGATCAGCTTTTTTAATCCTTACATCCTCTACAGAAATTCCAAATTGACTAGCTGATTCTGATAAAAGCACTGTAACTTCTTTCATAAGTTCTGCTCTTTTTTCAGAAATTACTGCATTTAATGGAACTCTTCCAAGTACAGCTCTTAAGTTATTATTCAACATAGAACCTAGGCGATTATTTAGTGCAGTTTCGTATCTTACAGTTTGAAAAAATAAAAGAGGATCAACAATTTTGTATCTTACAAATGCATCCACGATTAGTCTTTTTTTATCTGAAGCTATTATTTCTTCAGCTGTGTTGTCGTACAATAAGATCCTTTTATCAAATAAAACCACATTTTGTATA
>CAYRXL010000162.1:813-3857 GCA_964428295.1 uncultured Alphaproteobacteria bacterium | reverse complement strand
CGGAATTTTAAATTTTAACCCATGATCTTTTATTACTCTAATTGGTTCTCCAAATTGTAAAACTAGTGCCTGGGTTCTTTGCTCAACATAAAAAAACGAACTCAAGAGAAAAGCAAAAATTAAAACAATAAATATACCTAAAAATATGCCTCTTCTAGTCATCATTGTTCTCCCTGATTAGAATTTAAAGAATCTGACTTTAATGCCTTTCTTAGTTCTGGTAGAGGCAAATATGGGACTACACCCGCACCGCCACTATCATCAATTATTACTTTATTCATGTTTTGCATAACTTTTTCCATAGTCTCCAAGTAAATTCTTCTTCTAGTCACATCTTTTGCAGATTTATATTCATTATATACTGAAAGGAATCTCTTTGATGCCCCATCTGCTCTTGCAATGACTTCTTGCCTATAAGCTTCTGCACTTTCCCTGATTTTGGCTGCTTCCCCTTTAGCTTCAGGAACAATCCTATTTGCATACGCTTGAGCTTCATTAATTAGTCTTTCCTGGTCTGCTCTAGCTCTTTGAACATCCTTATAATCATCTATAACTGTAGGTGGTGGGTCTGACTTCTGAAGCAATACGGAAGATACAAATATTCCTGCATCGTTTCCATCTAGAGTTTTTTGTAATAATTCTTGTGATTCTTGTCGAACTTGATCTCTACCCTCTGCTAGTGCAAAATCAATATTAGTCCTACCTATCACCTCTCTCATAACACTTTCAGCGGTATCTTTAACATTTTTTTCAGCGTTCCGTATATTAAATACATATTTAGGAGCATCTGAAATAACCCACTGAACAACAAAATTAATATCAACTATATTTTCATCTCCAGTTAACATCAAACTCTCTTCATCTACATTTCTATTCTGACCATCAGAACTCATTCCCCTAAATCCAATCTCAACATTTCTTGTAGTGGTAACAGGAACTACAATAACTTTTTCTAAAGGAGTGGGTAGATGATAATTTAATCCTGGAGGACTAACTGAAATAAATTTTCCAAACCTCAATACAACTCCCTGCTCTTCAGGTCCTATAGTATAAAACCCGCTTAATATCCAAAATATAAATAGTATTAACCCTCCAAAGAAAAAACCTCTAGGGCCTCTAGGAAAAAGTTTAGAAATTTTTTCTCCACCTTTTTTTAATATTTCATCCAAATCTTCACTATTCCTTTTACCTCCCCAATTTCCTCCACCATTTCCATTTTTATTACCCCAAGGACCACTTTTACCCCATGGTCCTCCTCCTTCATTTTTATTATCCCATGGCATTGTTAATTTCCTTTTATTATTTTTACTATTTATATAAATTATATATAATTCATATGGTACTAAAGAATTTTGTTTCAAGCTATAGTTAAACTTATTAATTAACATATATAAATGATTGATACACAAAAAGAAAAAATTACTAATTTATTATCCAAGATAAGAACACCTGATGGAAAAAATCTGATAACATCGGGTATATTAAAAGATATACTTATTGACAATAAAAAAGTATTTGTCACTTTAGTCGCTGAAAATAGAAGTGAAGCAAATAAAATGGAGAAACTCGGAATAGAATGTAAGAAAATTATAAAATCATTAAAACTTTTTGATGAAGTAGAAGTTATCTTTAGTAATCCTCAAAATACTGAATTATCCAAAAAAACTAACCTTCAAATTAAAAATATTTTTGCTATATCAAGTGCTAAAGGAGGTGTAGGAAAATCAACCATTGCTACAAATTTAGCAGTAAGCGCTGCAAGAATGGGTAATAAAGTAGGATTACTTGATGCTGATATTTATGGACCTTCTCAACCAAAATTAATGGGTATAAAAGAAAAACCAAAACTAAATAAAGATAAAACAATAGAACCCATAGAAAAATATGGTGTTAAAATTATTTCAATCGGGTTTATGGTTGCTGAAGAAAATCCTTTAATATGGCGTGGCCCAATGATCCAATCTGCACTATATCAACTTATAAGCGACGTTAACTGGTCAAACCTAGACATACTTTTTATAGACATGCCTCCTGGCACCGGAGATGTTCACCTAACTATCACACAAAAAGTAAATTTAAGTGGTGCTATAGTTGTTTCAACACCACAAGACATTGCTTTAATTGATGCAAATAAAGGAATAAACATGTTTAAAAGAGTAAACGTACCAATTTTAGGAATAATTGAAAACATGAGTATGTATATTTGCCCCAAGTGCGGAAATATTGACCACATTTTTGGCCTAGATGGTGCGTTAAATTTAGCAAAAAAGACTGGTACAAAAATTTTAGGTCAAATACCACTTTCAAAGGACATAATGAAGTCAAGTGATAAGGGAAAACCAATATCCATAGAAGATTCAAACTCTAAGATATCTCTGATTTACCAAAATATCATAACTAAACTCAATATTAGTTAGTTTATTTATTTGCCATCCGTTTATTATTCGACCTTTAAGATAGCCATTAACTCGTTCCACTCTCTCTTACTTAAACCTGATTTATCGATTGAAACTTTCTTCCCATTAATCATACTTCTTACCACATTCAAGGCTGATTTAGATATCTCAGAGCTTTCTAATCTATATGAAACAAATGCATCGAAAGTAATTGGTAGCCAAGATTTGAACATCTTAAGGATTACATCACTGTAAGCTCTAATCTCATACTGCGAATGTAAATCTGACCTCAAGGCCAAAAAGTTCATAAGATTATGCAAATCATTTTTCCAATACCATTGGGTATAAGTATTCAAAGTAAGGTTTATTCTGGCTAACTCTCTAGATAAACTTTGTCTAGAAGGATCATAAGCTTCTACATTATCAGGATCGTTTAGCATCTTAGAATAGTTTTGATAAGATCTCTCTGCATCCTTTTTTAGTATGGTGAGTACCATGTTAGCATTTTTTTTATCCAAGATTTTGCCGCGTCCCTGCATGTTAGTAGTTGATTGTTCTGATAAATCTTTCTTCAAAGGAATATAGAATTCATCTTCTAAAATAGAATATCTTGCTGAATACTCATTTACTTTTGCTGTTCGATGTCTA
>CAYRXL010000162.1:0-803 GCA_964428295.1 uncultured Alphaproteobacteria bacterium | reverse complement strand
TCACACATTTCTAATGGAGTTGAATGTCTGTGCCTCATCAAGTATCTAATTAACCCCCTATCTTCAGAAACTTTTTTAGTACCTTTACCATATGAAACTCTTGCCGCTTGAACTATGGAACTATCATCACCCATATAGTCTATAACTCTTACAAAACCATGATCTAATACGGAAAATAGTAAATATAGTATTTTTTCTAATCCTGTTGAAACTGGTCTAACAGTGTAATTTTTATTATTTCTTAATAAATTTACTGCCTTATTGATATCTTGCCTACCAATATATTTTTTGTTTTTATGTTTTTGCATTTTTAATAATCATAAATAAAAATATATATTTAGCACAATTATTTTTTTTGAACACGTTAAATGTAGAAATATCTTTTAAGATCTTTATAAATCTTTATAATTATAAAGTTATTACTTAACTATGACGATAAACGATACGTTCAATAGACGTACTGGACCCGGGGGCAGTACCCGGCGCCTCCACCAAAAAAGTTTAAATATATGGGGGCGATATAGGATCGACAGCCGTTGAAAAGCGCTATCTTTCGTTCGGTATTGTACCACCGTAAAGGACTAAATTATAACTTCCTACGACAATAGTCGTGAGGCTATGCTAGCCGCGTAAAGCAGCTAAATTAGCTAATGCAGATAAGTCCTAAATTGTTCACGCTCTTTAGGCGGGGTATAGAAGGCACCTGGCAACAGAAGCCTTCTAATAAATAATGTAAAAAAATGAATAAAAAAAGTAAATTTATAGACTACCCATCTCTACTTAAAGAATGTTATCTAGCTTTG
>CAYRXL010000161.1:0-4415 GCA_964428295.1 uncultured Alphaproteobacteria bacterium | reverse complement strand
GATCCGGAATTAAAGCGACCTGACATACCTTAAGGGCATCATATACCGGCAAGATCACTGCATCGACCGTTTTCCTGATCCAACATCAGTGTCTTACGCCCCAATGTACCGCATTGCATTAAGGTACGAGGCTAATGATCTTTTGCCAGTCAGAGTTGACATCAGTAAATCAACGATCCAAAATTTAAAACGGCGGTATGGTATTCTCATAAGTGTTCTTAATACAATGGTTCCCAGAAGTGGTCAAACATAAGGAGGAATGGATCATGAAATCCAAATTTCGACGCAGCCTTGCTATTCTGGTTGCAGCAACGGTGTCTTCAACCTTCATGGTTTCGTCAGCTAATGCTGCTCCCAAGAAGGATAAATATCAGCTACTACTTGGTTCAACCCCCCACTTTGCTGCACCAGTATCAGCAATATTAAAAGGGTTATGCAAACCACTTGGACTGAATGTGGAAATCAAGAAGTTCACATCTGGCGGTGTTGCAGCTCAATCATTCATTGCCGGTAAGGGCGACTTCATGGACACTGGCGACTGGCCTGCTGTTCGAACCTGGCTTAAAACGGCAGATCAGGCTGACCCGATAGTCGGACTTGCGCCGGATGCATTCTACGGCGATCTCGAAGTGATTCAGGCAAAGGCTTCCATTACCGACCCGCAACAACTCAAAGGCAAAAAGATCGGCGTGTGGTTGGGTACAACTTCAGAATTCTGGACGGCCCTGTACCTGGATGCACACGGTATCGGCCTCGATGAGGTTCAGTTGATCAACATCAAGCCCGCTGAAATGGTCACAGCTCTGGACAGAGGTGATATCGATGCTTTTGGCATCTGGCAGCCATTCGGATGGAAATCAGACGCTGTTTCTGGCGATAAGGTCCATGCACTGAGTGATGCCAAGGGTTACTTTACTGAGTACATACTGGTATCAACCAGAAAATCGCTTCTTGATAATGATCCCGATGCGGCGAAGGCAATGGTTCAATGCATGCAGAAGGGTGCGGATTTTCTCCGTAACAACATCGATGAGGCAGGCGAAATACTGAGCAAGTTCTTCAAACTTCCGCTTCCCGATACGATGAGGCTGATTAAGGTGTTAAACAATAATGTAGCCTTTACACCATCATTTCGAAAAGACATGGACATGCTCAACAATTTCATGATGGGCAAAGGCAAGTCCAAAACAAAGATCAATTGGGACGTGCATTTCGATAGCCGGGGTGTCAGATCAGTTGATCCAGCGCTTGTACAATAGGTAGTCCGAGTTTCCCATCCCCTGATGGAACCGGGGGATGGGTTCTCTCCCACATCCAATTTACTGATCAACCGGGATCCCACGTAGTAAGAGAGATAAGATGTCACCCAAAAAGATCATAAACGCGGTCGAAGGAGCATTGCTCCATGATCCGGAACGTGTCGGCGGCTGGCACAATGCCGCCATCCGGACCGGTAATTACATCTTTCTGTCCGGAATCGTCGGGGCCTATCCGGGGACCCGGGAATTGGGAGAGACGGTCGAGAAACAGGTGCGGTTAATCTTTGATAACGCGGACGAGGCATTGCGGGCTCATGGTGCATGCATCGCCGACGTCGTGCGGATGACCATGTATTTCACTGACCGGGACCATACCTGGCCAATTCTCGAGAAGGTCCGGCGCGAGGGTTTTCTTACGGATCCACCTACCAGCACTGGTGTCGGCGTAACGAAACTCGACCTTGATGCAGCGTTAGAAATAGAGATGATCGCTGTCGTACCCGACGACGACTGACGGTGATCTGCAGGTGACTGGTACAGGGTCGCCGGGTTTATAAATCAATGCGCTGGTTCATAAACCGGTCATGGCGTTTCTCTCTGAAAGCCGCCGATTGCGCAATATCTGTAACATCGACAAATCTTAGGGTCCCGCGATAAAACGTACTCAATTCGATCAGCACACAACCCATCGCGAATAATGCTTCTGAACCAAAGAATACAAACAAACGAGCCAGACCTATGGAAAATCTGCTGAGGCACATCCAGGAACAGGAAATTGTCGATCTGGCATGTGACCTGGTTAATGTACCCAGTCCGACTGGCCACGAGCGTGCCGTCGGCGAATTTGTTTTTGAATGGCTAACCCGTCACGGAATCGACGCGGTACTGCAGGAACTTGGAGGAGATCGCGTTAATGTGGTTGGCACTCTTCCTGGAAGTGGGCTTGGCACATCGCTGCAACTGAATGGCCACCTCGATACGAACTATTCCGGCACTGAAGATGACCTGATTTATATGAGCCCTGCCCTATTCGGCCTTAAGGAACACTCGCGAAGAGCCTACGTTGAGGGAGGCCAGATATTTGGCGTTGGCATCGGCAACATGAAGGCGGGACTCACCGCCATGTTAACCACTATCAAAGCACTCAAGCAGTGTGAACTCACGATGCTGGGGGACTTTGTCATTGCGGGTGTTTCTGGTGAAAATGGTGGTGCACCGGTTGATCGATACCAGGGGGTCGAATTCGAAGGTGCAGGATTTGGTACCGCCCATCTCCTGAGCCATGGAATACAAACCGATTACGCCATTTGTGCAGACAATTCCAACTTTAAAATGACCTGGGTTTCTCCCGGGATGGTTTTGCTGCGGATCACTGTGTACGGCCTGCCAGGAGGTGCCTGGGCAACACCGACGTCCGGCAGACCGGAGGACAATCAAAACGCCATCATCAGGATGGTGCCAGTCATACAAAGGCTAGAAGCATGGGCTGAAGACTATAGTGATCGTTACCGTTACCACTGCGCCGGCGGCGAGCTTACTCCAACAGCACATATAGGACATATTGAGGGTGGCCGGCCTTACAACATGGCGGTGCGACCGGGTGTATGCGCCATTTCCATGCTGGTCATGACACCTCCAGGACTGACACCAACAAGTGTCAAGAAGGAAATTGAAACCGCGTTGGGCGAGACGAGTGTCGATTTTTCAGTCGCGATGTACAAATCCAGTATGGGATACGAGGCCCAGGGGATTTCACCACTGGTAGATGTCCTCCGTGAACACCACAGTCAACTCTTTGGGACAGAACTCGAATTGTGCGATCCACCTTATTGCGGTCCATGGACCGATACCGCACTGTACAATGAACGCGGGATTCCCTGCCTCAAACTAGGGCTCGGCCTTTCTGCCGCTGATCGCCTGAGAGTAGGTATTTCCGCTTACGATCAACATCCAATCGAGGATATTGTCCGGGCAGCGAAATTGTATGCTGCAACAGCAATGGATTTCTGCAACCGGCAAAAAATACCATCCATCTGACCTTTACTGTTGTTCCAGTTTGGCTTCTGCCTATGTGGCACTTGGCATATGGCAATGTTTGAACTCATACACCCGTTGGCCTTTGTTGTCCTTCTGACCGCCGGACTGATTCGGGGTTTGACTGGATTTGGGGTTGGGCTCTTGTTGGCGCCGGCCCTGAGCATGATCTACGACCCGTCGACTGCTGTTGTCACAGTTCAGCTGGTCGACCTACCCAGCTCGTTGTACCTGTTAGCAGTCAATTGGCGCTACGCTGACATTCGCTCCATCGGCGCAATGGGGGCTGGCGGCATTGTGGGCGCACCTTTAGGCGCGCAAGAACAGACAAGCATTGACCCTACCATAATGCGCAACTTGAATGGCATTTTGGCACTAGTGTTCACTGCAACTCTGGCCTCAGGATTCCGCTTCCGGACTCGGGCATCCTTGCCCGTGGCAACAGGCGTCGGCGTCGTGGCGGGATGTCTTGGATCGACAAGCTCCTTACCAGGGCCACCGGCCATACTTTACTTCCTGTCAGGCCCTTATCAACTAACGGAAGCAAGAGCAAATATCATCGTATTTTTAATCACAATACAATGTATCCTGATCTGTACGTTCCTTTGGCACGATCTGATCACAAAAGAACTCCTTTTGCGATCCCTCGGACTGGCACCCATCTATTTCGTAGCCATCTGGATAGGCAATCATATATTCACACTGGTGAATGAGACATGGTTTCGACGAATTTCTCTGCTGATCATCGCTGCGACTGCTATTGGGGCTATATTCTATTAAGCCTATACCAACCATCCAGCGTGGTTGTAGTCAGTCGTGGATTACATTCAGTTACATGCCATTTGAACCCCTGACACCAGACTGATCAATTGCCAGGTCCATAGAGCCCGAAGCGAAGAGCGGGATCACCAGGCACCCAGGACTGATGGAATTGAGATCCGTCTCCAATGCTACGGGTACGTTCAAGTAACTGGCTGCCGAGCGCAAGTTGGCCTGGCTCCCATCGACGCAGGGCCGACTGAACATCTCCTACCGTATCACGCAAAGCATCTCGACGCGCCCATGCGTCGGCACAAGCCTTAGCGGTTCCGGCAGCTGCGTGGGGCCGCACCGCGAAAGCAC
>CAYRXL010000160.1:0-4469 GCA_964428295.1 uncultured Alphaproteobacteria bacterium | reverse complement strand
AATTTGATGTTGCATCAAATCCAGAGTTTTTGAGGGAAGGATCGGCTATTGAAGATTTTATGAGACCAGATAGGGTTGTATGTGGAGTAGATACTAACAAAGCAAGAGATAAATTATCAAAGTTGTACAGACCATTAAACTTAAGAGAAACTAACATACTTTTTACGGATATAGAAAGTGCTGAACTTATAAAATATGCTTCGAACGCCTTCTTAGCGACTAAAATTTCATTTATAAATGAAATAGCAGATTTATGCGAAAAAGTAGGAGGTGATGTCCAAGATGTATCTAAAGGAATGGGTTTGGATAGAAGAATTGGCTCAAAATTTCTTCATCCAGGACCTGGGTTTGGAGGTAGTTGTTTTCCTAAGGACATACGGGCTTTATATGCAACATTTTTAGAACATAATAGTGAGTCAGTTCTTATAAAAGCGGTAATTGAATATAATGAAAAAAGAAAACTAAAGATGATACAAATTATTGAAGAGACTATAGGAGTAAGCATGAAGGGAAAAGTTATTGCAATTTTAGGTATAACTTTTAAACCTAACACTGATGATATTAGGGAAGCACCTAGTTTATCTATAATACCTGAATTAATTAATAGAGGTGCTATTGTGAGAGCATATGATCCAGCAGGTATAAAAAACGCAAGATTATTGAAAGAATTCAAAAATGTAGAATGGTTCAAAAATTCTACCTCCGCTTTAACAGGGGCTGATGCTTTGGTGTTACTTACTGAGTGGAACGAATTTAGAGGTTTAAGCATTGAAGAAGTAAAAAGAAAATTAAACCATCCAGTTATCATTGATTTAAGAAATATATTTAAACATAATATAATGAAAAGTTTAGGTATAAAATACAGAGGAATTGGTTATAAGCCAGAATAAAATGAGTTTTAAGTTTGATAGTTCAATATTAAGAGCATATGATATACGTGGTATTATAGGCGAGTCCCTTAGTGTAAAAGATGCTTTGGTTATAGGAAAAGTATTTGCTTCTGAAATTAAAGACAGATATGGAACATGTAATATTGTTGTTGGATACGATGGAAGGTTATCATCTCCTATATTAGAAGAATCGCTAGTTGAAGGTCTGATTTATTCTGGGGCTAGTGTTACTAGAATAGGAATGGGACCTTCTCCAATGTTATATTATGCATCCTCTGTTCTTAAGTCTGATGGGGCGATTATGATTACCGGGTCTCACAATCCTTCCAATTATAATGGATTTAAACTACTAGATAAAAAAGGGAGTATTTTTGGGAAAGATATAACGAATTTAGGCAACAGGGCAAAACTTGCTAATTGGTATAAATCTAGAGGAAGGGAAACTTTTTATAGTATTAAAGATTCTTATGTAAAAAAAATAGTTTCATCTTTGAATCTAAAAAATAAAAATATTTCTGTTGCATGGGATGCAGGTAATGGTTCATCTGGAGAAATTATATCTAAGATAATAAAATTTATTCCAGGTCGACATATATTAATAAATGGGAAAGTTGATGGTACTTTTCCTTCTCATCATCCAGACCCTACTATTCCTAAAAATTTATCTGATCTAATAAAAACTGTTAAGAAAAACAAATTAGATTTAGGTATAGGATTTGATGGAGATGGTGATCGACTAGGAGTTGTAGATGGAGAAGGTAATATTATATTTGGCGATCAATTGCTTTATATATATTCAGAAGATTTATTAAAAAAACATCCTAAAGCTTCTATTATTGCCGATGTAAAGGCAAGTCAAGTCCTTTTTAATAAGATTAAAAGTCTTGGCGGGATTCCAATTATGTGGAAAACAGGGCATTCTTACATAAAATATAAAATGAAGAAATCAGGAGCCCTGCTTGCGGGCGAAATGTCAGGTCATATCTTTTTTGCGGATGATTATTATGGATATGATGATGCAATATACGCATCTGTAAGACTATTGAATATCCTATCAGAAGGTAAAAATTTGAAAGATCTACTACACAAATATCCCAAAGTTTTTTCCACTCCTGAAATAAGAATAGAATGTTCAGATGAATTAAAGTTTAGAGTTATAGAAAGATGTAAAAATCTAGTTAAGACTAAGGGAAGTAATTTGTGTTTAATTGACGGAATAAGGGTTACTACATCTAATGGTTGGTGGTTGGTAAGGGCATCAAATACACAGCCTGCAATAGTAGTAAGATGTGAATCTAATACAAAAAAATCTTTGATCTGTCTATTAGAAAGTGTGTCATCAATAATTGAGAGTTGTGGGCTAAAGTCAGAATTAGGAAGTTTCAAAAATATAGATTATTCTAGTTAATTGAACTATTTTGAAAAGAAGTTTACTATTGATTAAACTAATTATTAAATTAATTTAAAATGAGTAATATAAATAAAAAAGCTGAAAATAGAGCGAAAGGTAAGGTTGATCTACTTGTAGAGGAGAAGATACATACAGAGCGTCCTAAAATGTACTCTGTAGTGATATTAAACGATGATTACACTCCTATGGAATTTGTGGTCTACATTTTAGAGAATATATTTAATAAGAGTTATGAAGAGGCTAAACAAATAATGCTACATATCCATCGTAAAGGCTCAGGGATATGTGGTGTCTATACTTTTGATGTGGCAGAAACTAAAGCTAAGCAAGTAATTGATTTTGCTAAGAAGAATGAACATCCCTTAGAATGTAAAATAAAGAAAGCATGAGGTATTAAGATGTTATCTGAGGAGTTTGAAAATACATTACAAAATGCATATGATTTGGCTAAATTAAAGAAACATGAATACATCACTCTAGAACACTTATTATATTCTTTGTGTTCTGATAAGGATGTAGAAGACCTTTTTAAGGCGTGTAATTTAAGTATCAAGAGACTAATGAATGATTTAAATTCATTCTTTAATAATGAGCTTAAATCTATTAAAAAGGATAAACTGATGCATCCCTTACCATCTTCTTCGTTTGAGAGAGTTCTTCAAAGAGCTGCTCACCATGTAGAAACTTCAGGTAATGATGAGGTATCAGGACTAAATATAATTGTTTCTATGTATTCTGAAAAAGAGAGTTATGCAGTTTATTTTCTCAAAAAACAGAAAATGAATAGATTAGATGTTGTATCGTTTATAAGTCATGGGATTAGAAAAGACAATAAGGTTTCGTCTAGAGAAAGCCAATATCAATATGATGATAATGAAACTAAAAAAACTTCCAAAGCCTTAGATTCCTTTTGTCTGAATTTAAATGAAAAGGCTAAAAATGGGAATATAGATCCTTTGATTGGAAGAGAAATAGAAATAGAAAGGACTATTCAGATTTTGTGTAGAAGATTGAAAAACAACCCATTATATGTTGGTGATTCAGGTGTAGGTAAAACTGCTATAGCTGAAGGATTAGCATGTAAATTAATAAAGAACGAAATTCCAAATGCACTTAGCAATTCTGTTATATACTCCCTAGACATGGGTTTATTATTATCAGGGACTCGTTATAGAGGAGACTTTGAGGAAAGACTTAAGGCAATTGTAAATGAATTAACCGATCTAAAAAATAGCATATTATTTATAGATGAGATTCATACTATAATAGGTGCTGGTGCAACATCAGGTGGTTCAATGGATGCTTCTAATATATTAAAACCAGCACTAGCAAATGGAGGTATAAGGTGTATAGGATCTACTACTTATAAAGAATATAGGTCGTATTTTGAGAAAGATAGAGCTTTGGTAAGACGATTTCAAAAAATTGATATAAAAGAGCCATCTATAGAAGATGCGATAAAGATTACTAACGGATTAGCGCCTTACTATGAAAACTTCCATAATGTTAAATATAATTCTGACTCTTTGGAATCTGCAGTCAAATTGTCCTCTAGGTATATAAATGATAGAAACCTTCCAGATAAAGCTATAGATGTAATTGATGAAGCTGGAGCAGCACAGGTTATTAAAAATAAATCTAAAAGAACAAAGAAAATAGGAGTTAAGGAGATAGAAGAAATAATTTCTAAGATGGCTAGAATACCTTCTAAAAGCATATCAAAAGATGACAGCAAATTATTATCAAATATTACTAGAGACCTAAGATTGGTTATTTATGGACAAAATGAGGCAATTGAAGAATTATCAAAGGTAGTAAAATTATCTAGGGCAGGCCTTAGAGAAGAAGAAAAAACGATAGGATCTTACTTATTTACAGGACCAACTGGAGTAGGGAAGACAGAAATTGCTAGACAATTGGCAAGGATATTAGGTGTTAAACTTATAAGATTTGATATGTCCGAATATATGGAAAGACATACTGTGTCAAGACTTATAGGAGCACCTCCAGGTTATGTTGGGTTTGATCAGGGGGGGATGTTAACTGATGCCGTAGACCAAAACCCATACGCAGTTTTGTTGCTAGATGAAATCGAAAAAGCGCATATGGATGTTTATAATTTACTTCTTCAAGTATTGACTTTATGCTTGAAAAACACAACTCTGTCT
>CAYRXL010000159.1:0-4473 GCA_964428295.1 uncultured Alphaproteobacteria bacterium | reverse complement strand
CCCAGTTCAACGCGCACCAGCAGTTGAGAATTTTTTCTCGTTATTGATGTGGGCGCGACCCTGTATAGTCACGAACCAACAATCGAAGTTTGACTGAAACAATACAGAGAATATGGGTCGACGCTGATGCGTCACCGAAAGCCGTTAAAGAAATTCTTTATCGCGCATCTGAGAGAACCAAGATTCCTGTGACGTTCGTCGCAAATCAGTTGCTTGAGGTGCCGCGTTCTTCATTTATCAGCGCAGTAAAGGTGGCACCCGGTTTTGATGTTACCGATAACTACATCGTTGAGCATGCGAATAAAGGCGACATTGTGATCACACAGGATATCCCGCTTGCGGCAGAGCTCGTCGCAAAAGGATGCGCCGTCCTTAATCCGCGTGGTGAAAAATACACAAAAGAAAACATTGGACAACGCCTGAGCATGCGGGATTTTATGGACTCACTGCGAAGTAGCGGCGTGCAAACGGACGGGCCTGATGCATTTAGCAAGAGGGATCGAATGACGTTTGCCAATGCTCTGGACAGCGTACTGATTCGGCGTTAATCGTTTCGCTGCTAAAACGAGACCGTGCACAGTTCTACAGCAGTAACGTCACGAATGTGACTCCTCTCACGTCCAATAAAACTCAGAGAAACTCTTGAGAGTCTGGAAAAAGATTAGATAAAATCTGAATTCAATTGGAGGACGTATTTGTATCCGCTCTCAAATAGTAATGTTTTGGTGAGTTAGACTATCTGACTCTTAATCAGGTGGTCGCAGGTTCGATCCCTGCACGGCCCACCAATAAATCAACGAGTAGAAGTAGCCCCTCTAGCTTTTGAATGCCAGAGAGCTGGGAGAAGAACGTATAGGATACCAATAGCCGGAATCATATAGCGTACTATAGGCTCAAATAAAACGGACATTGACCAGTAGTAAAACGTGATAGATAACGAAACTACTAAGAAATCATTAGGTAGGAGTTTTAATCTAAGTCCACGTATAAGAGATAGAAGAATTGCACCCAAATAGAGAACTGATAGTAGAGCGGCCATCAATTCATTTCGGTGACTGTACGTACCATACCAACTTCTAGTAATTTTTATACCTAGGAACTGAGTCGCTGTTATTGGATCGTTCCACATAACTTTTCCTATTCTATAAAAATTAGTCATGGTATCTTGATTCTTATTACGATCGGTTAACTCTTGGTCGAAGACTAATTCATCCTCAATAGTTTCTAGAAGTTTTGTAACACGATCAGGTAAATCTAACTTTTTTCTGTCACCATCGGTATCCGTTGCAAAGGTAATGCCAGCTATGGTGCTATTAAAAGTTAACTGTCCATTCGTCAAGACTATAATCTCTCCAGTCTTGTTGTGGACTATAGTGGACCAGGGAGCAAGTACCAGAAATACACCAAAACTCAACGCAAGGAAATATGTGACGCGACTTTTCCACGGTGTTACGGGCTTTGTTAATAGTAGGACGACAAAATATACAATCGGTATTCCGATAGCGATAGGTCTAATCATCATCGCTATTGCTGATACAACTCCTACAAAGAATGCGAACAGATGCCGGCGTCTTCCATTTGCCCGAAACGATAAAAGAGCCAATAGCACGCTCGCAAAAAATGAAGAAAAAAATGGCATCTCGCTGTACGGTTGATTAAGAAACCATAATACAAAAGGATTAGTCATCCAAACAACGGGAATAATAGCAGCGAGTTTATCTTGCCAAACTAATCGTACAATCATGAATAACAAAATCGAAGATAGGGCTAACATTAATGAATTGAACACCCTAAAAATGTGTGTTTCTGGGTAATCGATCCACTGACTAATAGTTATCAGGCCTGCTATTATTAGAGAATGGCCCGGTGGTCGAGCTATTGCATATGCTCCATTATTGTCTGTCCAACCCTTGCCTTCGAGAAAATTCTTTGCTACTTGTACATAACCACCTCCATAACAATCACCGCAAGGTTTGTTTAGTACACTATCTGGAGCGAATAGAAAAAAGGCCGCACAGACGAATACTGTACCAAAGACAATCATTATCATCTGCTGATAGATAGGCAACGACGATTCGAATCTTTTCGACGGATTGTCTTTGGCCAAAACAGTATTACCTAAATATTGGTGAAATAGACATTGCGGCTCGTTGTTCCGAGATTCTTGAACGCGGGAAAATTCTGTATAGTTGTTGGACTAACTAAAATTAAACCAGAGAATTTGAATTAATGAACACAGTATTGCAGCCGGGTGCCTATTCATCAAATGTGTTGATGCCTAATGGAGAATCGTCCGATAATTTGGGTTGTTGCATTTAGACCAAATCTGTTGTAATGAATATCTATAATCGTGCCTGCTCACAATGAGGAGACAACGATTATCCCACTTCTAAAGTCTGTTCAAGAAGCAATCAACAGTATTCCTGACGCCACTTTCGAGGTCATAGTTATTGATGATGCTTCTACCGATCAAACTGCCTCTTTGTTGAGGAACAATCCTAATATCTATGACCAATCTATTATTTTAAGCAAGCAAAGTGGCAAAGGAGGTGCTGTTTTACGCGGGCTCGAGAAAGCAACCGGTGATTTCATTCTTTTCCAGGATGCGGATTTGGAGTATGACCCAAGAGATTATAGTAAGCTGTTAATGCCAATTCTTGAGTTTGATGCAGACGTTGTAGTGGGTAGTCGACTAATTGCACCACAATGGACACGTGTTCATTATTTTTGGCACTTGGTCGGGAATCGATTCATCACTCTATTCTTTAACTTGTTAAATAACACTACTTTTAGTGACATCTATAGTTGTTACCTTGTGTATCGCAAGACCTTATTTTCACCCAACAAAATAAGGACTCGTGGCTGGGAACAGCATGGTGAAATTCTATCCCTTGCAGTCAAGAATGGCCATGTGTTTTATGAAGTACCGATCAGTTATCGGGGAAGAACATATGACGAAGGTAAAAAAATTCGCGCAAGGCACGTCTTCAAAATTATCTATACTTTATTAGTTGCCCGTTGTTAACAATACAATCTTTTTATTTACTTGCCATCACCTGATTATATAAAGTCGTTAGAGGGATTTAATTTTGAAAAACAAGAAAATTCTATTAATTAAGCCGCCCGATCGGTACTTAGAAAATGAATTTGTGTATCAACAGTTAGGGCCACATTATTTGCAGTCATACTTGATGCAATATGAAATACCTTCCGACATCCTTGTGCTTTACGAAGATTTGACCTCTCGAGAAAACAGGAGAGATGGTTCAACTGAATCTCCATCTACTCTAGATTTAAATATGCTAATGATCGATAGCAATGGTAGGAGTTTCGACCAGCCTTTTGACCACCAAATCTTAGGGAATTATGACATTATCGGTATGTCTGTTATGAGTCCACAGGCACCCGATGCCTATTTGCTTATTGAGCTAATTAATCGAATCTACCCTTTGATCACAACAGTTATCGGAGGATCACATCCTCGATACTATCTTGATCAAGTCACAAGTTTACCTTCCACATTTGCGTTTGACTTTGTTGTGCCACAGGATGGATGGGCACCGATGCATCAGATCGCAACTGGACAAATAAGCCGACGATCCGAAAAGTCTACTGTAATAATCGATAATCAATTGAAGCTGAAAGATCTCCCTCCTCCTACTCGTCCTTTAGCTCTTATGGAGAAGTACCAGTTCGATATTGCTGGGGTACCGGCCTACCATACAATTAGCGCACTTGGATGCCCATTTACATGTCATTTTTGTGAATCCGGCATTGAAAGTGTTCGAATGTTTTCCGGAGATATGCTCGATCGGGATCTATCGACTATGGCAGAGTGTCATAATCTTTTGGGCCACAAAAAAAAGTCGGTAATGTTTTTCGATGATGTCGGCTTGTTGAACCCTAAACAAGTGACTCGGCTTGCGACGTTAGTTGCAAAACACAGTTACGACTCTTGGAGAGCATTTACCCATGCGTATCTTGTGAAAAAGTTTCATGAAAAGCTGCTAGTTCCATTTATTAATACCGGAGGGAAAAGGATTGGCATGGGTCTGGAAACCGGATCACAGCGCTCTCTAGATCTTATAAACAAGAGAAATGGCCAAAAGCAGTTTGTCTCAGAGCATTACGATGCGGTCAGAATTGCCAACGAGAATGGTGTAGCGGTTGATGCCTTCACCATGATCTATCCTTGGGAGTCAGAGTCAGATCTTAAAGCGACAACTGACCTTGTTGAGTTTGTTGTCTCTAATAGTGTTAATGGAAAAGATGAGGAAGGCCGCCCTCTGAAAAACCATGTGGATTCAACGATTATGTCACCCTTTCAAGGAACAAGGTTTTATGATCTCATTAATCTTGGGAAGATTCCCCATGTAGAAATTGATTCAAGTCATGATCCCGGTATGTTGTATTACAAGGTAATAAACGGTGGGTCGGGATGGCCATACCTCAAGTCGAGGTTGCCCCGTACTG
>CAYRXL010000158.1:255-4484 GCA_964428295.1 uncultured Alphaproteobacteria bacterium | reverse complement strand
TCTAATGATTTAACATTTATTGAAAGATCACCTGCTGTTGATGCGATGACTGATCATACTTTGGGGCCAAAGAGAATATCTTTGCAATATAGAAATTGGAATAAAAAATTTGGTTATTTGTTTGAAGCAGCAGCACACGGAGGTGGAGATATGACCCCTACTGAGAATTTTGATGAGCAACAAGGTTTAACAGCAAGGTTGGCTTATGCTCCTATTCACTTCAAGACTCATGCTCTTCATTTGGGTGGTTGGTATGATTTTACTAATGTAGACTATATCAGTAACAATGGTGATACCTCGATGGAATGGGACTATAGAATAGGTCTAAATGTTTCAGATGAAAAACCAATTGACGCTGATATAGGATCAGATTTAGCTGAAGTAAAAAACATGACTCATTATGGAGGAGAACTTGCCTATTTATATGGAGGTTTTTGGTTTGGGTCAGAATGGTTATGGGGTGAAATGGAACGTGCTTCCACAGGTACAAATCCAGGATGTACTTCAGTAAAGGCAAATATGGGTTATTTGGAAATGGGATATTCCTATGGTGGAAATCGAAGATATACAATCAAAAAAGGAGGATGGAAACGTCCTAAAGTTAAAAAACCGATAAACAAAGGTGGGTTAGGAATTCACGAATTTGGGATCAGGAGAACATTAGCAAGTCTTAATGGATTGTGTAATGATGGTAGTTATGCTGGACAAGGGGCTATGAATAATTGGACTTTGGGATGGAATTGGCAACTAACTAATAATAATAGGATAATGGTAAACTACATAATGGCACACTTAGATGAAGAAGCTGTAGATGAAGTGACTGGTTTAAATCCTGGGGCAACGACATTAGATGCTACTAATGATGGTGACACTCAAGTTAGAGTTTTTGGAATAAGATTTCAAACTAATTGGTAATATAGCTTAATACCATTGTTTTAAACCACGAAACACACTAGATTTGATCTCTCTCGAGGGGTTTTTAAGCTTGTTTGAAGGGTATATCTATCCTTACTTTCATTTTATCGGTATTAGTAATTGTCAAGATACCACTATGTCTATTTACTATGTGTTTAGCTATGGCTAGTCCTAGTCCACTACCGTCTATATTGTTATTAGTTTTCATTCTATAAAATCTTTCAGTGATTCTATATAGATTTTCAGCAGGCACTCCCTTCCCATTGTCAGAAAATATAATACAAACGTAATTGTTGCTAATATTTTTATTATTTTGTTGATTAGTACTTAATTTAATTTTTTTCATTGAAATTTCAATCTTAGCTCCTCCATATTTTATAGAATTATCGAGAATATTATTACATAATTGGTAAATTTCGTTTGAATTACCCTGAATATATATATCTTTTTGAATTTCATGGTTTATATTTTTATTGCTTTCAATAATTCTATTTGTTGAATCTGAAATTAGATCTTTTAATATTTGTGATAAATTTATGATACTATCAGGTCTGTTTTGTTCACTCATTTCTATTTGAGATAAGTTTAGAAGATTTGTAGTTAAAGTATGGAGCTTATTTACTTGAGTAAAAAGAATAATTAAAAACTTCTTTTGAGTTTTTGGATCATTTTTAGCTGGTCCTTTAATAGCATCTATAACTCCAAGCATTGTAGTTAAAGGAGTTCTAATTGAGTGACTGGCATTTGCTATAAAAGTAGTTCTGACGTTTATAATATGTTTTAGGTGTGATTGATCTACGAAGACCATGGAAATAAAATTAGAATCAACTAAATCAGAAAAGGTTGGATGAAGATAAACTCTATAGTGAGATACTTTCAAGTTATCAGAGTTTTGATCTTCAATATCTACTTGGCTTTCTTCTCCTATAAATGACTTGTTTAAGGCAGTTAGGATCTCTGGTTGTCTAAAATGCTCTGTAATGTAGCTGTCATCAAAGCTTTTTCTAAAAATATACTCGGCTTCTACATTGGCTTTTATTATTAGTTTTTTATCATTAACTATTAATATGGGTATAGGAATAGAATCTAATACGCTTTTGTATTTTTCTTTTTCCTCCTTTAATAATATTTGAGCCAGTTGAATTTTTCTTTTTATCTTTGCTAATGACCTATAGACATTGTTAGTAAAAATATTGTTTGTAATAGTATCATTAAACTTTTGAAGATTATTTTTTGATTGATTATGTAATTCTTTAATTTCTAAATGATTAATATATTCAGAAAATTTGGATAATTGGTTTAATGATCTTATAATTAAAAATAAAAAGATAAATAAGACTAAAATGTAGAGAACAGATGCGTAAATGATGTAGAATATATTGCCGTAGAAAACAAAGAATATAGTAATAAAGCATATATAAATTAGAAGTGTTAAATATAGAACATATGTTAATTTATTATTATTATTCAATATGTTATATCAGCTAGCTAGTTTGCTTTTTTTTATGTTAGGTTTTTCTTTCTTAGAGTTTCCACTATTGTATGCTGCAAATAAAGCTAAGGTAACTATTTCAGTAACATTAGCTCCAACTCTTACAATTTGAGCTGGAACATTAAGTCCCATTAATAAAGGACCTATATTTTTTCCGGCTCCGACAGCACCTACTAATTTTGAAGAAATATTTGCTGCGTGCAAGCCAGGCATTATGAGTACATTAGCAGGCTTAGACAATCTACAAAAAGGGTAGTGAGCTAATAATTTAGCATCCAAAGCAACATCTACAGACATTTCTCCATCATATTCAAAATCAACTTTCCTAGAATTTAATACTTCAATTGCTGAATGTACTCTTTCGGTTCCTGCAAGAGCAGGATTGCCAAAATTAGCGAATGATAGCATAGCCACTCTAGGAGTATGTCCTAAATTTTTTGCCGCTTCTGCAGTTTGGCACGCAATATCTGCTAATTCCTCCGCTGTAGGATTATCGTGGACTGTCGTATCTGATATAAATAGCGTATTACCTTCAACCATAACAATTGACATGCCGAAAACCCTAGAATTTGGTGCTGGGTCTATAACTCGTGTTATGTCCTCATATGCAACGAAATAATTTCTAGTGGCTCCTGTTACCATTCCGTCAGCGTCGCCATTTGCTACCATACAAGCACCAAATATATTTCTATCTTGGTTAACTAATCTTTGACAGTCTCTTTCCAGATAACCCCTTCTATTTAATCTTTTATATAAAAATTTAAAATATTCTTCATTTTTGTTTGAAATACTAGCATTTAAAATTTCTATGCCTTCAAAGCGTTTAAGGCCTATTTTGTCTATGGTTGATAAAACTTGTTTTTCTCTTCCGATTAACACGGCAGTCCCGTATCCTTCTTTGTAGTATTGCAAGGCTGCTCTAATTACACTTTCTTGTTCACCCTCCGCAAAAACTATTTTTCTTGGTGATGATTTAACACTATCGGCAACCATTTGAATCATGGTTGCTGTTCTATCTAATCTTGCAGCGAGCACTCTCCTATACCCTAAATCGTCTGTAATGGGCTTTCTTGCTACTCCAGATTCTGAAGCTGCTTTTGCTACTGCAGGTGGGATTGATGTTATTAATCTAGGATCAAATGGTTTTGGGATGATATATTCAGGCCCAAACTGGAGTCTTTGTCCAGAGTATGCGTTTGTTACTTCATCAGGGACATCTTGTTTTGCTAAGTCTGCAAGTGCTTTAGTAGCTGCTATTTTCATTTCCATATTAATTGCAGATGCTCTAACATCTAATGCTCCTCTAAAAATATAAGGGAACCCTAACACATTATTTACTTGGTTTGGGTAATCTGACCTTCCTGTTGCAAGTATAGCATCAGATCTAACATTTGCTAAGTCTTCTGGAGAAATTTCTGGGTCTGGATTTGCCATTGCAAATACTATGGGATTTTTTGACATAGATTTCATCATCTCATTTGAAAATGCATTTTTAACTGAAAGCCCGAATACAACATCTGCTCCTTTCAATGCATCTGATAAAGTTCGGTGTTTAGTTTCTATAGCATGTGCAGATTTCCATTGGTTTATATTTTCACGTCCTTTATAAATTACACCCCTAGTATCACATAAGATCGCGTTATCAGAGGGCATGCCCATAGATTTCAAAAGTTCTACACAAGCTATTCCTGCTGCACCAGCTCCATTTATTACCATTTTAAAATTTTTAATATTCCTATTGGTGAGATCTAGGGCATTCATTAGGCCTGCGGCAGCAATTATAGCAGTTCCATGTTGATCATCATGAAAAACAGGAACATCT
>CAYRXL010000158.1:0-245 GCA_964428295.1 uncultured Alphaproteobacteria bacterium | reverse complement strand
TTAATCCGAGTTAGGTCTTCTGAATCCACCACGACATCCAGATCACGACCATCAGATAACTTTTGTTCTAATATAAAACATTCTGGAGCTTTGATGTCTTCTAAGTTTATACCTCCCCAAGAGGTTCCAAGAAGTCTTATACTGTTAAAAAATTCATCTACATCTTCAGTATTGACTTCTATATCTATTCCATCTATATCTGCAAACCTCTTAAATAAAACAGCCTTACCTTCCATAACTGGTTT
>CAYRXL010000157.1:0-4499 GCA_964428295.1 uncultured Alphaproteobacteria bacterium | reverse complement strand
ATATGAGATAGGTTGGCTTGTAGGATATACCGATCCAACACCGAAACATTCGTTTAAGTGGCTGATTGAATTTGAATATAAATATTAAATGTAGACTTTTGTATATATAAATAAATAAACAAACAACTTGTACTTCTCCATTGTTATTTGAAATCAGAAACGGTTAAATAGAAGTAGTATTAATAATAATATATTTAGCTGCATTTTCTTAATCATGCAAAAACTTAATAATACTTTTATAAGTTGCATTTGGTTTTTCTTCTGGTATGAAGTGTCCGCAATCTAGTGAGTGACCTGTTACGTTTATTGCCCACTCTTTCCACACTTCAACTGGCTTATATAATCTTTCTACCGTAGCTTTTTTTCCCCATAGTATTAATAAGGGTGAAACTATTCTTTTTGCTTTATCTTTTTTGTGGTCCTCTAAGTCAATAGTTGCACCTGCTCTATAATCTTCACAAGTTGCATGAATGGTTTCTTTTTTTGAAAAACACCTGACGTATTCAACCATTGTTTTATTATCTATAAATTGTTTTTGTGGTCCCCACATGCGTAGTTTAGATTTTAAATAATATTCGGGGTTGTTACTTATTAATGTTTCTGGAAAAGGAAAAGGTTGTATTAAAAAAAACCAATGATAATAACTTTTTGCTAATTCTTGATCAGTATTTTCAAAGACATGTAAAGTTGGTACTATGTCTAGGAGAATTACTTTTTTTATTTCTGTGCTATAGTCTAAAGCCATTCTATGAGCTACTCGAGCTCCCCTGTCGTGCCCAACTAGGTTGTAGCTTTTAAAACCTAAAGCTTTCATAAGTTGACTTTGATCTTTAGCCATTTCTCTTTTAGAATAAGGTTTGTGCCTTTTGTCTGATTGAGGTTTATCACTATCACCATATCCTCTTAAGTCACTAGAAACTACTGTATAATCTTTAGCTAGCAGTGGGGCCACTTTTCTCCACATCATATGAGTTTGTGGATATCCATGTAATAAGAGAATTGGATGCCCTGTACCTCCAATTTTATAATTAATATTTACACCATTCACTTTCTTTTTTTTATTCTTAAAATTATTAAACATAGTTTGACTCTGTTTCTAAAAAATAAAGTTTATTATGTAATAGCAAATATTATATCAAAATTGAATATAAAACGAGTGTATGCAATAATATATATTTTCTAATTATAAATGATTAAGTGTTATGAAAAGAAAATGTATAATTTCAGTTAATATGTTTGAAATGTATCTTACATTAAGGGATACTGTAACTGCTAGGATTATTTGGCAAAAATTGCCAATTCAATCTGAAGTAAATAAATGGGGAGATGAAATTTATTTTTATGTACCTTTTGCATGTGATCTAGAAAATGATGCTAAAGATATTATCAACCAAGGTGAAATTGCCTTTTGGACAGAAGGAAGGGCTATAGCAATAGGATTTGGTCCTACACCAATATCTGAAGGTAATGAGATAAGATTAGCTGCTAAATGTAATATATGGGCTGATACAACCTTTGAGCTTAAAAAATTAAGCGATACTTTTTCTCAAGATAATATTTTGATTAAAAAGTTATAATAGAAATAAATTATAAACTATAGAGTAGTATTAATGACTTACAAAAAATTAATCATGTTTTTATTGCTATACATTTTATCAGCTAAAATTATATTTGCAGGTGATGGTTTAGTAAATGAATTAGTTGTTGATAAAGATGGAATCTATTACTCAAAAGAAAGAAGAGATATTCCATTTACAGGTTACTTTACTAAAAAGAAAAAGAAAGGAGTTGGTAAATTCTATAATAAGTATAGAAATGGGAAACTAAGAATATTAAAACATTATAGTTCTTTAGGAGGAAATATCCAAACTTACGGTGAAGTTGAAAATAATAAATTAAATGGAACATGGAAATCTTACTCTATAAGAGATAAGCTTCTATTAAGCATAGGGAACTATAAAAATAATCACCTTGTAGGGATGTGGGAGCACTATTATCCAAATGGGAGATTAAGATTTAGAGGAAATTTTAAGCAAGGCAAGCCAGATGAAAAATGGATATTTTATGATAAATCTGGAACTATTGTTAGCCAAAAAATATTTGATTTAGGAAAAATAATTAGTTGCATAGGAAAATGCTAAATATAGTAAAGTTTGTTTTTCGGATTGCTTGTTATGAAACATAAGCGTTTTTGGTGGGTAAGACATGCTCCAGTAATTGGAACAGATGGAAAATGTTACGGAAATAATGAAGTAGACTGTGACTTGAGTGATAAAAAATCTTTTTCTTTACTTGCTAAATTTCTTCCTAAAAATCCCTACGTTTACACCTCTACTCTCACAAGAACCATTAATACATTTCATGCAACTTGCGATAATGGTTTGATTTATTCAGGATATAAGAAAATGGCTAGTCTTACTGAACAAAATTTAGGTGAGTGGGCTGGTCTTACTTATTCTGATTTAGAATTGTTAACTAAAAAATTGTCAGCATATGATCCAAATTGGTTATGTGCTCCGCACTTTGTTCCTCCAAATGGAGAAAGTTATAATCAGCTCTATAAGAGAGTCATTCTTCTAATTAAACAAATTATTTTAGAGGAAGATCATCAAGACTTAGTTATTTTTTCTCACGGAGGTCCCATAAGGGCTGCTATAGCTTTGGCTATGAACACTGACCCGTCAGCTAGTTTACCATTTAATATAGACAATCTTTCTGTTAGCCGATTAGATTTTGTATCAAGTGCTTGGTGTATAAAATTTGTAAATTTAAATTTAAAAAATATGACATGTAGTTAAAGCTACCAATCACCAATATTTTTCATTGAACTCCATGGAGCACTAGGCTCAAGTGCATTGCCTTTTTGTAATAATTCAATTGAAATTCCATCGGGTGATTTAATGAAAGCCATACGTCCATCGCGCGGTGGACGATTTATGGTAATACCTTTCTTCAATAAATCATTACAGGTGTCATAAATGTCTTCTACTTCATATGCAATGTGACCAAAATTTCTTCATGATTTATAAGTTTCCATGGTTGCTTCTGAACTAGGCCAATTATATGTAAGCTCTATGAGTGGTGAATTTATGTTATTCTCATTTTCATGATCTTTTGAAGCTGCCAGAAAAATTAATGTAAATTTCCCTGTCTCATTATCTGATCTTCTTATTAATTCTAAGCCCAACTTATTACAAAAAAATTCTAAAGATTCTTCAAGGTTGCTGACTCTTATCATAGTATGTAAAAATTTCAACTTTATTCTCCCATAAAAATAAATTTATATTATAGATTATTTAGCATCATTATATATTTTTTTATGAAATAATAATATTTATACATTATTTGATAATAAAAAAAATATTATAAAAATATGAATAATATGAAACTTTATGCTGCTTATGGCTCTAACTTAAATAAAAAACAAATGTTAAAACGTTGTCCCGCATCGAAGTCTTTTTCTAAATTTGTTCTAAATGATTGGCAATTATGTTTTAAGGGAGTTGCTGATATTGTTACCAAAAAAGGGAGTAAAGTCCATATTGGACTATATCTTATATCACCAGACTGTGAAAAAGCATTAGATTATTATGAAGACTTTCCATTCCTTTATAACAAACAATTTATAACTAAAAATGTTAAAGGAACAGCAAAGAAAATTATGTTTTATGCAATGAATAAAAAACACAAAATAGGAGCACCAAACATATCTTATTTTAATGCTATTTTGCAAGGTTACATGGACTGGTCATTCAATTATCTTTCTCTTTTAGATGCTCTTAAATATTCAGTGTATAATAATTCAAAGGATCATTACGAAAGTAAAAATTGGGATAAAAGTCAAAAAATTACTATGGTTGATTTAGATAAGATTATTAGTAGATTAAGTTTAAAATAGTATGCTAGAATTAATAATTAAAACTTTAAAATTTTATAGCGGTGTTCTTTTTTAAGAAATATATTTACCTTATTGGTCCTTGTTTGCTATTTAGTATGGTCTACGCCTATGCACAAGAATATAATTGTGTTAATGAAACTAGCTTAAGCGGATTAATTCAAGACAAAAAAAAATTTTTAAAAGAAAGTGAATATTTTGACATACAAAATATATTTGAGTTTACTAGAAACTATACTAAATTAACAGAGAAGCAAAAGTCTAGAGAAAAAAATATCATATTTCAGAATCACTATGTTTGTACTAGACAAGAGACAGGTAATAATGCAAAAATTTATTGTAACCCTGAGTCAAGTGTTTTTAGCTACAGTATAATTTTTTCTGAAAATACTATGCGATTTAAGAAAAGACTAATAACAGACCACTGGCTAGAAGGAAAAGGAGATGAAATAGATTATATTCATATAGCTCATGGGAGTTGCTATAAAATTAACTAAAGTCTATAAACTTTTTATCCAGATTGATACATCGTGAAATGCAGCTCCTCCTGATGGTGGTGCTGGATCTGAACCAACTAAGGTATTTATTCCTTTTCCTTTTACAA
>CAYRXL010000156.1:4270-4539 GCA_964428295.1 uncultured Alphaproteobacteria bacterium | reverse complement strand
CGTCCGGTTTCCGAAGAGCAGGCACGGGATTTCAGGAAGAAGTCCCAGTATATGCTTGCATATCCTTGAGGGCAAATGAAACAATTCTCATTTTGATGATCAAGACCCTCAAGGGACCGTTATTTTCTTAAGGAGGTTTCTTCAAGGTGGAATTTTCCCACCTCAAGGATCTTTCTTCAAGCCGAAGGGACTCTGAATTCAGGTTGATGTCTTCTACGTAGATTTTCCTTCGATATCCATTGACTCTCAGATGGTCGGGAAAAAGCTCT
>CAYRXL010000156.1:3533-4260 GCA_964428295.1 uncultured Alphaproteobacteria bacterium | reverse complement strand
CTCATGATTTAAAGCAATCACTTATAGGATATCCCAATGACCAGTTCCTTAGGAAAAACGAATCAGAAATTCAAGTCCTGAACATGCGTTTAAGTCTGATCGGAATGTCCGGAGCTGGAAAGTCATACTGGTCTGGAAAGATGGAAGGGCTGGGGTATCAAAGGTTCTGTTGCGATGAACTGATTGCCGAACGCCTTGGACTGGTATCACAAAGGCAGGGTAAGGCCACGCTGGATCTCGCCGAATGGATGGGATGGCCTGATTCTGAAGGTTATTCTGAAGCCCAGGAGCTTTATCTTAAACTCGAGGGAGATGTCATCGCGCTAATCTGTGATGAATTGGAAAAGACCGCTGAAAAAAATACTTCGGTAGTGGTGGACACGACCGGCAGTCTGATCTATCTCGAAAAAAAACTGCTCAACCGTCTGCGTGCGCAAACCCTGACGGTTCACCTGGATCTACCTTCTGGAAAAACTGAACATCTATTTCAGGCCTACCTCCAAGATCCGAAA
This sequence comes from uncultured Alphaproteobacteria bacterium, assembly GCA_964428295.1. Classification (GTDB taxonomy): domain Bacteria; phylum Pseudomonadota; class Alphaproteobacteria; order TMED109; family TMED109; genus CAYRXL01. The sequence goes on along the minus strand of CAYRXL010000156.1, from coordinate 3,748 downwards.
CCGGTAGTTTGGGAGGGAAAATACCTTCCCCGTGCAGGTGAAAGTCCTCAAAACACTCTAAGCAGGTGTTATAGGGAACTTCTCTCATTTCGCAATGAACGATACCGTGGGATGGCCGACTGTATACTGGATTATTCTTTTCACCACTGCTCAGGGACTTGTCTGGAGGAACTTCTGGAGCAGGTTGGAAAGTTTTTGAAATTAAAGGAAGGGAA
>CAYRXL010000156.1:1766-3523 GCA_964428295.1 uncultured Alphaproteobacteria bacterium | reverse complement strand
GGCAGCCCCTGATTTTCTCTTAATCTTTGTGTTTACTTCAACACATTAGGTTAATTTAATCTTCACCAGTTTCTCACTAGTGTTTTAACTGCCACGAATTTAGTCTTCTGCCAAAAAATAACAGTCATTAACTACATTTTTATAGTTCTGAAATGTTTAAAAACATTTAATATTCAGTTACTTACTGAAAGAATATTTCATCCTTGATCTTTTATGAAGTATATTCTATAAAATTAAATTCTCTATTTCTAAAGATAAGGAGGCACAATGGATTTTATACACTCAGAAGTTTGGTATCTCTTATTAAGATGGATACATTTTCTTGCAGGTATAACCTGGATCGGGCTGTTATATTATTTTAATTTTGTACAGGGAGAATGGTTTAAGGAAACAGATGCATCTGCAAAAACAGCAGCAATTCAAAAACTTGTTCCTCGTGCTCTTTGGTGGTTTAGATGGGGCGCAATGTTCACTTTCCTTGCAGGTGCACTGACATTACTCACTAAGGGTATGGATCCAATGTGGGGTTGGGACAAGTTTGGTGAATCCTGGGGTATCATCATTCTTACCGGGAGTGTGCTTGGAACATTAATGTTTTTAAATGTCTGGTTGATCATTTGGCCTAAGCAGCAAATAGTTATTACTTCAAACAACCAGGTTGCTGAAGGGGGAGAGGCATTACCGGATGTAGCAGACTGTACAGCTAAAGCAGGATTAGCTTCCAGAACAAATACCTTATTTTCCATTCCGATGCTTCTATGCATGGGGGCGGCAGATCATTTCACCATTAAACGGTGTGGGGGAGATGAAGGTGTAATTTGCACAAATTACACAGCATTATTTTGGGTTTTAGCTATAATAATTGGTTTGATTGAAATCAACGCAGTTGTCGGTAAACCGGGTCCAATGGCTAGTGTAACAGGCGTCATCACTTCAGGAGTGGTACTTACAGGTATTATATTTGGAGTAATAGTTATTTGGTTCTAAATAAACGAATTATTCTAATAGATATTCATGATTAAAAAATAATTAAGCTAATCGTTAAATCATTTGAGGGATATTTAATTTCTTACTATGACTTCTCCCTTGTTTTTTCAAAAAGGGAGAAGTTCATATGGGTTTTTAATTAATTTATTTTTAAAAATTGAATAAATACATTTTAATATTAATCTTTATTTTATCTATTTCAAGTTGCGAAAAAAAAAATAATCAGAATGAGAAAAAGTTAGAACTTGAAAATAATAAATCAAATCAAGAAGTTGGATTAATCATAAATCCTATTAAGGGAAAATATGTTTATAACACAAAGTGTGCTACTTGTCATAATTCTAACCCTAAAAAAAATGGGAGTGTTGGCCCAGAAATTTTTGGTTCTTCTAAAGAACTTTTAACTAAGAAAATGATTCTTGGTCAATATCCTAGAAACTACAAACCCAAAAGACCCACCAAAATTATGCCTTTAATGCCACATCTTCAAGAGGAAATATCTAATTTGCATGTATTTCTGAATGAACCTACATGAGCAAAAAGAAACTCTGAAAACTCCTTGTTTTGAGTTAAATGGGAAGCTTTCCAAAAACATATGTTTTAGATTTTTTTTACTAACTCATTAAATTTTTGCTATTCCGGACCTGGAGTCGAAATCAACCTTCTCTTTCCATCCGGTTACTGAAAACGGTTCTCCTGTAGGCGAGCCATGTATCCGTGTTTACGCACAAAAGTCGTAAAGTCCGGTGATTTTTCATGGACAATCTGTT
>CAYRXL010000156.1:0-1756 GCA_964428295.1 uncultured Alphaproteobacteria bacterium | reverse complement strand
ATTTCTAAACGAGCCTACATAAGCAATCAAAACTCTTTTAACTCTTTTTTTCGATAAATGAGAAGTTTCCCAAGAATACATTTCTGGAAATTTTTAGTGACTCATCAAAATTTTGCTATTCCTGATCCTGGAGTCGAAATCAGCCTTTATCTTCCATTCTGATTACTGGAAACGATTCTCCTTGACGTGATGGTCACTTATCAGTGTTTCCGAACAAAAGTCGTAAATTCCGGTGATTTTTCATGGACAATCTGTTAGATTTATTTCAATCCAACTTGACTCGAACCTGAATGCAGAAACTTCCAGTCTTCAACGATGCCCGTCTTTCAACTCATTGAGGGACTGCCGGTCTTCCCTGCTCCGGAATACGCCCAATTGAACGGTCTGCTGGCGATTGGAGGCGACCTCAGTGAGGCGAGGCTGCTCGAGGCCTACAGGCAGGGTATCTTTCCGTGGTACGAGGAAGGACAGCCTCTGCTCTGGTGGAGTCCCAATCCCAGGCTGGTGCTTTACCCAGAGGAGCTCAGGATTTCGCGCAGTCTGAAAAAGACCCTCAGAAAAGGGGTATTTGAAGCAAGTATGGACACCGCGTTCGAGGAAGTGGTACAGGCTTGCGCGGAAGTCCGTATCAACAGTGGAGAGGGAACCTGGATCACCTATGAGATGCAGGATGCCTACTTGAAGCTTCACCAATCCGGTTACGCACACTCGTTTGAAAGCTGGCATGAAGGTGAACTGGTAGGAGGCCTCTACGGTGTCCGGATCGGAGGCTGTTTTTTTGGCGAATCCATGTTCAGCAGAAGATCGGATTCATCCAAATGCGCACTGGTTACGCTTGTGGGATATGCCGAAGCAAGCGGCATCCAGATGATTGACTGTCAGATGTACACCCGGCACCTCGTTCGCATGGGGGCCCGTGAAATCTCACGGAAAGCATTTCTCAGCCAGTTACGCAAACACATACGCAAGCCCCCGCATTCATCTTCTCCCACACTCCTCAGTCAGCCTGCTCTGGCTTATTGATCGCAGTTGATGGCTGCCCGAACAGGGAGAAAAACTTACCGCATTCAGCTTTCATTGCCGCTGGCTCTGCTGTTGCTGTTGCTGGGAGTAATCAGTCTGGCCGCCACTTTTTATATGGGTTTGGTCGCTGGTAAGAGCCTGCGGGAGCCACCAGAAAGCCCGGTGGTAAGCGTCCCACAGGAACCCCTCAGTGAACAGGAAAAAACGGAATCCCTGGAGTTTTTCAAACTCAACAAAGAGCCGAGCGTCCGTGAAGAGCTTGACCGTGAGATGCTGAAAAAGCTGACCGGGGAAAAACACAGCGCTGGCAAAAAGGAAAAAGCCCCTGAAATGCTTGTTCAGGAAGGTAAGTCATCCGAGTCGCGAAAGGAAACTGAGCTGGGAAGAAAGACTCGGACCGTCAAATTGGTCAATGCACCTTCACCGCCCAAGTCCGGCCAGGTTGATCGTCCTTTTCTCGAAAAGATCCGAAAGCCCGAAGTTGTTGTTAAAAAGGTCCAGTCTGTCAAATCCGTCAAAAAGGTGCAGCCCTTGGAATACACGGTCCAGGTATTCTCAGGCCGTAAAAGGAACAATGCCGAGAAACTAGTCAAACGTCTTAAAGACAACTACCTATAGGCTGTCGATAGAAAAAAGTTTTTTACCGCACTTAACCTCAAACTGCTTAAAAGCACGTATTAAGTCTGGCGAAATATTGGTGTAATCGGCAAAGTCCTTTGAAAGTGATAACTGC
>CAYRXL010000155.1:4228-4582 GCA_964428295.1 uncultured Alphaproteobacteria bacterium | reverse complement strand
GGTCTGGTGTCAATATAGAAATTTGTACAAGATCCGTCTTTCTAATTTTATTAATTTTCAATTTATCTTTAAGATCTTTTACAAGCAATTTACGTTGATATTGATTTTTAATATCTATAGCAGAATTTTTAGAGAAATATTTTACTAAAAAAATACTTCTAAAAATTTGGTTTATTTTTGGCAAGTTGTAATCAGCAGTTCCAAATAAATGCATATCATTATGCTTATTTACTGAGATTAATTCATCCAAAACTCTATTTATAGTAGTGTTTGATTTTAATATCTCAACTTCATTATCTATAGTATTCTTATTATCCCCAATGCCAAGCTCAGAAAATAAAGAAAGATTTTTTG
>CAYRXL010000155.1:0-4163 GCA_964428295.1 uncultured Alphaproteobacteria bacterium | reverse complement strand
CAAAATAAAAATGAACATACTATAAATAAAAACAACTTTATATTATTATATAATGTAAAATAAACATCTTTTAAATCTATTGATTCATTATCAAAATTAGTAGAACTGTCTATATTAGTATGTTTATTATCATCCATAATTAAAATTTGTTCATTATGTAAGCAATATTAATGATTTGCAATAATGTAGTAAGTACATTAGTTTTAGAAAATATATAACTCGTCATTGATTCTTTTATATAAATAGTATCATGTGGACCAATCGTAACTTGAACAGTATTATCTATATAATTATTTAAATTAATTAATTCATTTCTATAATTTGATTTTTCGGAGCGAATAATTTCAATTTTAGATAATTGAGCTCCTGAAGAAGGTCCACCTGCTAAAGACAATAAAGTCAATAAATCAATACCTTCATAAACTAAATATGTGCCTGGGCTTTCAACATGACCCCATATATTTACATACATTAATAGTGAACCATCATCGCCAGCTATATATTCTTGACCATTAATTATATGATAATCTTTTACCTGTCCAGAATAATCTACTCTACCATTTTTCTGAGATAAAGCAACGGATATAAATAATATAAGAAATAGAATCTTCCCTAAATCAATTGATTTTTTATAAACTAATAACAATTTTACTATAATCTTCTCCTTTTAATGAAATTAATAAACCTCTTTGCAATACTTAATTCAACTTCTTTATCTATAGTGTCTACAGAACTTATAATTTCTAATTTTTTACCCTCTAAAAGCAAGATACTATTATTTTTTAATTTTTTAACAATATTTATACCAAAAGTACTTTGAATTTTATCATATGCTGGTTTTAAACAAAAATTCCTTACTTTATTATTATGTGCATCAGAACCAATTAATTGTATGCATCCATTTTTAATAAGTTCCATAGAGACTTCCCTGCACTCATTCCCAAAATGACCTAATATACTACCACAATCAAGCTGTAAAATAAATCCCCTGCTTAACCAATCATAAGCTAAAGTTATATCCTTCTTAATAGCTAAATATCGTTCTGGATGAGCTATAATAGGTGTAATACTTTTTTGTTGTAATTTGAAAAAGTCCTCTAAATAATTTGGAGGTAAAACTTTAGTTTGAAATTCAATTAACATAAATTTTCCATTACCTACTGTAACTAATGGATTATCTAATATCTTAGTTAAATTTGGTAAATAAAATACTTCAGCAGCTAAATGTATATTTATATTTATATTGTTTTTAGATAGTTCTTCTTTTAATTCTATGAATTTTTTATGGACAAAAGCATAATCTGTATTTTTACCATCCATCTTAGGATGTTGAAAGTGAATAGTAGAAATAACATCTGAAATACCTTGCCTTTGAGCTTCTAGAAGCATCTCAATGGATATTTCTAACGATTTTGCACCATCATCAATATTTGGAATTATATGATTATGAAAATCAATCATAATTAATTTTTATTCATTTTGGTCAAGCCATTCTTTTATATATTTTTCTAAGGTATAAATTGGATTATAACTTATTTTATCCTGAGCTTCTAGAATATCACATAACGTAGTTTCCATTTCACCTTCTCTTTTTGGTAAATATGTTATCGGGTAATTTTCTCCAAACATTTTTGCCAACTCATTAATAGAATAATTTTTTCCTGTACCAAGTTCAAAAATTTCTCCCTTAGATGAGAAGTCAGAGGATTTAATCAATCCCTCAACAATATCATTAACATGAGTAAAATCTCTCCTCTGCTCTCCATCTCCAGTAATGGTTAATGGTTCATTATTTAAGTACTGTCTCTGAAAAATCCCTACTATAGCAGAATATGGACCTTCTGTAATTTGATGAGGCCCATAGACATTGTAAAATCTACATATAGTGGTATTTAAATTATATATTTTAGTAAATAACTTGCATAATTCTTCCCCTTGCCATTTCGTATATGTATAAGGATTTTCATATACACCCCCATGATATGAGCTTGAACCTGCATAAACTACTTTAATATTATGTTTCCTTGCATAATCAAGAATATTAATGGTACTATTTACATTATCCTCAAATGTTTTACATGGATATTCAAAGGAGGGCTCTATTCTTGCTAGCGCTGCTAGATGGAATATTACGTCTGGTTTATCACTTAAAAAATCATATTTCTTAACGGACGATAAATCTATATCAAAATAATTACATCCTTTTTGCTCATTTGCTTTTTTCCCAGTGCTGTAATTATCGAAAGAAGTTACAGAATGTCCCTCTGTAAGAAGTTTTTTAATTAAATTAGTTCCAATGAAACCAACTCCTCCAGTAATTAAATATTTTTTGTTATTTTTCATATACAATTCATTTCATTAATAATTCTGCCTAAATATAGTTTTAAGTATAATTATTATATCTTTTAACAAACTATGATCATTTAGATATAATAAATTTAACCTGACTTTATCAGGTAATATATGCATATTATGAAACTCTTCAGGATTATCCTTGTTTAACAATAAATACTCTTCATTTGCATATTTCAATGTAGCTGGACTAGTTATCCCTGGCCTGATTTTTAAAAACAACTTATCACTTTCACTTAATTTATCTATATAATATTTAACCCATGGCCTCGGACCGACAAAACTCATATCTCCTTTAAAAACATTAAACAATGAAGGTATTTCATCTAACTTCCATTTTCTTAATATTTTACCAACACTAGTGATTCTTGGGTTGCTCCTTATTGTTAAGTGAACTTCATTTTTATCTTCTTTTTCTTTCATAGTACAAAATTTATATAAATAAAATTTACATTCATTGATTCCAATCCTCTCCTGAATAAATAAAATAGGAGTATTAGAAAATAATTTAATTGAAATAGCTATAACTAACATTAAAGGGAATAATATAATAATTCCAATTATGGAAAAAATAATATCAAATAGTCTTTTCATTTAATTATTTAATTTCACGTTTGATTTCAAGAAAAAATACCCTCCTACAATAGAATATGTTATATAACTATATGCATGTAATATAATTGAAAATGATACAGCCTGAGATCTTTCATACCCAAATAAACTACTTGTCATCACAAATATTACTGAGGCTTGAAAGGTTCCTATGGTACCAGGTGCAGATGGAAGAATAATTATTGATAATGTTACAAAAATTAGTAATAGAAACGAATCAATAATAGACAAGTTATCAATACCTGGCATAGAATATGAAATAATGATGATATTTAACAAATATATTCCCCAAATTAATAAGCTAAGGAATATTATTTTAAATATTTTTTTGCACCCTTTAATATTTAAAAATGCTGATTTAAATAAAGACCAACTAAATAAATCACTCTTTCTTAAAAGAAAATAACCTGAAACAAATAAGAATGCTAAAATAAATAAATAAATAATGAAATTATTGAAGTCAATGATTCCATACAATGTTTTGTATAGTCCATATACCATAGGATTATTCCAAAAAAATATTAAAAAAACTATAAATAAAATAAATAAAGAAACAATATCAATAATCCTTTCTGCAACTATAGTCCCTAATAAATACGATTGAGACATTTGTGTGCTCTTTGACATTTTAGAAACTCTTAGTAAATCCCCTAACCTTAATGGAAATATATTATTGCCAAAATAACCAATCATTTCATTTTTGAATAATTTTAATAATGTTAGACTTTTAGTCTCCTCATCTTTAAAAAATAACAACCAACGAATACTTCTTATTAAAACAGAAAAAATTAAAATTGATGATGCCATAATAAATAAATAATAATTAATAGATTTAATATGTTTAGAATAGTCCTCAAATTGAAAATTATTAAAACTCCAATAAATACATAATCCACTAATAATAAAGCCAATTAAATTTTTAGATGAAAAAAAATGTTTCATAAATCTATAAATACTATTCATTTATTCCTTAAATCAAATATTGATGATGAGTCAATATCAAAGTGACCTTTAGCCTCTATACTATCTATCCTAGATAAATAAATATTTGATAATTCAATATTCATATTATTATTAAAAATTTTAATAGACATACTCTTGTTTGCAAAATACACTCTAAAACTAGTAGAGTCATCAAATCTAACGTAATAGTAATTTCCATTTTCATATTCTGTGAATTGACTATTTTCTAACGCTTC
>CAYRXL010000154.1:0-4649 GCA_964428295.1 uncultured Alphaproteobacteria bacterium | reverse complement strand
TCTTACATTATTTAAAATGCTACTAATGGATTTCATTTTTTTAAAAAATAAATTAGCAACTTTAATGAGCCCTTTTAAAAAAACCTTCACTTTATTAATTATCATTCGAAATAAATCATATAAAGAAATTTCTATTAAAGAACATATTAATATAATTATAGAAAATGGAATTAAAAGCCAAAATCCTAACGTCCCAAAGATACCAAGTATTGTATTTGAAATCATCATTGGAACTACACCGCTTAAATTTGTGAAATCAGGAAAATATAATGCTAATATCCTATCAAATAATGTGGATGACATAACAGCTAGCAAAAATAAAAAGGTAGATTTTTTAAAATACTTAGATAATTCTTTTTTAAAGAACATTGCATAAGCAATCATAAATAAAATAATTGGGAAAACTATAGCAAAAATGCCTATTGTTTTCGTAATTAAAAAATATGAAATAAATATCCCAAACTTCCCTAATAAATGACCTGATTCTTCATTTCCATTTATAGAATCTGGATGGATAGATGAATTAAAATCATAACCTGCCATACTAATAGAAATTATAATAGAAAAAATGAACATTATAATTGCCCAGGCTTCTCTTTCCTTGAATTTGCTAGTTATATTATTTTTCTTTTTCGGCATAATTACTTTAACAATGATGTATTTTGAATAAATGGAGGTTTGATAATTTTAGCTTTTATATTTTTATCCCTAATATTGATTGCTATCTCCTGATTGATTTTACTATATTCATTTTTAACATAACCTAGACCTATTCCAGATTTCAGTATAAATGATTGCGTTCCGCTTGTTACTTGACCTATTTTTACATTATTTAGGGTTATATCATAATCTTTCCTAGGAATCCCTCTTTCTAGCATTTTAAATGCTATTAATTTAAATTTAGGTTTATATTTATTTAATTGATCTTTGCCTATGAAATAATCTTTATCCATACTTGTAATCCATGATAACCCTGCTTCTATTGGGTTGGTAGTTTCATTAATATCATTACCATACAAACAATATTTCATTTCCATCCTCAATATATCTCTAGAAGCTAATCCACATGGCTCAACGCCTAAGTTAACTAGTTTTTCCCAAATTCTTATTATATGCTTATGACTCCCATAAAGTTCAAATCCTAATTCACCCGTATATCCTGTGCGACTTAACATAATATTTTGACCCAATACATTAGCATTAGCATATGAATAAAATTTCATATGAAGATCAGCCTCTGTTATTTTGGATAAAAATTTTCTTGTATTTGGCCCCTGAATTGCAATTAAGGAAATATCCAATGATTTATCTTCAATTATAACATCATCAATAATATTATCATTTAACCATTGAAAATTCTTATTAATATTACCCGCATTAACAACCATAAAATATCCATTTGGCTTTCTATATAGGATTATATCGTCAATTATACCTCCATTTTTATTACACATAGCTGAATACTGGGCATCATATTCAGCTAGTTTTGAAACGTCATTTATAGTTACTTTTTGTAGAAAATCATATGAGTTATCACCATAAATAAAAAATTGTCCCATATGAGACACATCAAAGATTCCACAATCATTTCTTATTGTATTATATTCGTGTAATATGCCTTTATTATAATTCACAGGCATTTCAAATCCTGAAAATGGAATTATTTTAGCCTTTAAATTTAAGTGATGGTTATATAAACTAGTTTTTTTTGTCATTTGTTTTTTAGCAATTGCAAAGCGTCTCTTATTAAATCCTGTGTATTTAAGCTATTGTCATCATTAATAAGATTATGTAAACACTTATTTATTTCATTTCGATTGAATCCTAATGATGTTAAAGCATTATATGCATCTTGATATAACTGAGAAGTTTCGCTCTTTTCTACTGGCATATCATTATCTGAACAATCAACTAATTTATCTTTTAATTCTACTATAAGTCTCTTTGCTGTTTTTGGCCCTATACCTGGTAATGAGCTTAAAAGCTCTACCTCACTAGCAATTAATCTTCTCTTAAACTCATCTGCAGATACTGATGATAACAAATTAATTCCAGTTTTAGGGCCTATCCCAGATACACTTATTAACATTAAAAACATTTCTTTCTCAATTTGATTGGAAAATGCATATAGACTCTGATTGTTTTCTGATATCTGATGATATATAAGTAACGAAACTTGATTTTCTAAGACAGGAAGTTCATCGTATGTATTATTAGATATATAACATAAATATCCAACTCCATTTACATCAATCACAATGTCAGTTGGATTTTTACTTATTAATATACCCTTTAAGCTAGCTATCATAATTCATTTATCTTAAACTGTTGATAATGACATAATGCTATTGCTAAAGCATCTGATGCATCTAATGGAATATCTAAATTCTTAATATCTAATATTGAACCTACCATAAATTTAACTTGATCTTTATTAGCATTGCCATTCCCAGTTATTGATTGTTTAATTTTTTTTGCAGAATATTCAAAAATAATTATTTTATTTGATGCAGCAGATAACATAGCTGCTCCTCTTGCTTGGCCCAATAACAATGCTGATTTAACATTTTTACCATAAAAAACTTCCTCAATACAAACAATAGTTGGTTTATACCTGCTTATAATTTCCGACATATCCGTAAAGATAGTTAACAATCGTCTTTCTAATTTATCTTTACTCTTTGGTTTTATGATTCCACAGTCAATTAATTTTAAAGTTTTATTATTAGCATCTATAATACCAAATCCTGTTTTAGTCAACCCCGGATCAATGCCTAGTATCCTCATTTAATCAATATTACTTAAATCTTTATCATCAATATCAAAATTAGAATAAACTTTTTGAACATCTTCATGTCCTTCCAATAAATCTAATAGTTTTAATAATTGAGCTACATCATTATCTGATACTTTAACTGTATTACTAGGAAGGAGATTAATTGAACCTTCAATTTTAATTTTTTTAGTTTCTAATGTTTTACTGATTTGATCAAAATTTTCTGGTGATGTCAAAATAGTATAATAATCTGAATTATCTAAATCAATATCCTCAATTTCCAAGTCTACAATGGTTTCTAAAAATAATTCTTCATCAGCAGATATTTTCTCTATTAATATCTCTCCTTTTTTTTCAAAAACCCAACTAACACATCCTGATTCTCCTAAGCTTCCTCCATTTTTTGACATAATATGTTTTATCTCTGGAAAAGTTCTGTTCTTGTTATCTGTCATCACTTCCATCATAATGGCAACTCCATTTGGACCATATCCCTCATATAAATAATTTTCATATTTAAATCCAGGGAGATTCCCAATTCCTTTATTAATTGCCCTTTCAATATTAGCTGAAGGCATATTTGAATCTTTTGCCTTTTTAACAACTAATCGAAGAGAAGAATTCATTTCTATATCACCTCCACCTTCTCTTGCTGCAAGAGTAATATCTTTTGATAACCGTGTAAAAAGCACTCCTCTTTTTGCATCAGCAGCACCTTTTTTCCGTTTAATTGTTGACCATTTACTGTGTCCAGACATATTATCCTAAACCATATTATTCCCTATAATTTAATTGATATAACAGAATAAAAATTAGAATATTTTGGAACATATTTAAACTTTATGATGTTTAAAAATAAAACAATAAGAAAGGAAATACTATGAAAGAAAAAATCACCCTATTTATTGCACTCTCATTCTTGGTTGGTTTAACTGTATATAAAAAATCTTACGATACTACTGTTGAACTTGCTGATAATGCTTTAATTAATATGGAACAAAATCCTATTTTAGATAATACGAATGATGCTGGTAATAATTTAGAATATAATGATAAAGATTCATTAATCTGCAATTCTAATCAAAAGAATACTGATGAATTGCAATTTAGTGAAGCCTTTAAATATTATAGAGATTGTAATCATGATACATTTATTTGGAATGGCGAAGAATATACAACCATATTAAAAGTAGAAATCAATGATGAATTAGAAAAAAAACATACATCATTAGATTTAGTTGTGAAATAAATCTAGTGAAAGTGAGGGGTTAAGAGCGCGCTAATCCCTTGCTAAATTTAATTTTATTATTAGCTTTGATTTTCTTCTTGATTTGAATTGTTAATTATATTGTTAAATTCTTTGAAGCCTTTACCTAAATTCTTAGCCAGCTCAGGTAATTTTTTTCCTCCAAAGATTAGAATAATAGCAATGAAAATAATAAATAGCTCAAATAATCCAAAATTTCCCATATAAAAATCCTATCTAAAATATCTCAAAAAGTACCAAGACATAAATAAACCAATTAGGCTACAAACACTAATAGAAAATATAAATCCTGTAGTAATCTTTACGACTCCTAAATTAAGAGTAGTCCGTTGCCATCCTAATTCTTGATACATTAGAAAAAAATCTTTTACTACGCCTTCTGGAAGAATGAAACCTAAAAACATTGAAATCACACTACCTGAAATAACACCGAAAAATAAAATTAAAAATATAAATTTAGCTGTTCTTTTATTACTCGCTGTGAAATTTTCCATTATTATTAACCCACTATTGATTTAAAAATATTAATTCCTTGATTAGAACCTAAAATTTCTTCGCATGCTCTTTCTGGATGAGGCATCATTCCTAATACATTTTTTTGTTTAT
>CAYRXL010000153.1:0-4664 GCA_964428295.1 uncultured Alphaproteobacteria bacterium | reverse complement strand
GGCTGCAATTAGAAGGTTCTCTTGAAGAAAGAGGTTTGCACGCAGTATATATACTAAAAACTTTCATTTGGTTATTTGCTCTAATGTTAGCTATGCAATCAATCTCAATAATTATTAAAAGTTTAACTCAATTAAAATCTAAGAAAGGTAAATAAGTTTGGGAAGTGAATTAATAATTTGTTCTATGCTGATTATACTATTTGTATCATTATTATCAGGCTATCCGGTTGCCTTCACTATTTCTGGTATAGCATTACTTTATGGTTTAATTGGAAGTTTTTTTGGGTATTTTGACTTAGCTTTTATAGCTGCTCTACCAAATAGAATTTATGGAATAATGAATAATGATTTATTGATAGCAGTACCTTTGTTTGTGTTTATGGGGGTTATGTTACAGAAATCTAAAATTGCAGAAGAGCTATTGGAAACGATGGGTTTAGTGATGGGAGGTATGAGGTCTGGGCTTAGTATTTCTGTAACTTTAGTTGGAGCTTTATTGGCTGCTTCTACAGGTATAGTAGGAGCTACAGTAGTTACTATGGGTTTGTTGTCTTTACCTACAATGTTAAAGCGCGGTTATGATCCTTCTGTTGCATGTGGGACTATCTGTGCAGCTGGTACTTTAGGGCAAATTATTCCACCTTCAATTGTACTAATTTTACTAAGTGACCAAATATCTTCTTCATATCAACAGGCACAGTTAGCTGAAGGTAATTTTTCTCCAGAATCTATAAGTGTTATTGATTTATTTATGGGAGCATTAATTCCTGGTCTTCTTCTAGTACTCCTATACATTCTTTGGCAAGTTATAAATGCTGTTTTTTTTCCTAGTAAAGTGCCTGCTATTCCAAAGGCGTATAGAGACTCTTTTTCTAAGAAAGATTTAAGAAATAAAGTTTTGAAAGCATTATTTCCTCCTCTAATTTTAATAATAGCAGTTTTAGGTTCAATTTTAGCTGGTTTTGCGACCCCTACAGAGTCAGCAGGAGTTGGTGCTACGGGAGCAATTATTCTTTCTTATTTTAGAAAACAATTAAATTTTAAAATTTTACAAGAGGTTGCAGAGGTTACGGCTAAAATTACATCTATGGTATTTACAATACTCGTTGGAGCAGCAATGTTTTCACTGGTCTTTAGAGGTTACGGTGGAGATGAAATAGTATCGAACTTTTTAAATAGCTTAGAAGGAGGGGCTTTTACGGCAATCTTAATTACAATGATAGTAATGTTTTTGCTAGGTTTCTTTTTAGAAGTTTTTGAAATAATCTATGTTGTAATCCCAATAATTGGACCAGCCATTTTAATGATGGGAGTAGATCCTTTATGGTTTGGAATTATGGTCGCTATTAATCTACAAACTTCATTTCTTACTCCTCCTTTTGGTTTTTCTCTTTTTTATTTGAGAGGCGTAGCTCCTAAATCTGTTACAACTGGTAACATTTATAAAGGAGCTATTCCTTTTGTAGTAATTCAACTAATTACCCTAGGAATTATTGCTTATTTTCCAGGAATGGCTACCGGTTTGCCCAAACTAATATATGGCTAGCATTAGCTAGTTAGAAAAGATTATTTTTTCTTTAATAAGGTCTTCAATATCACTTTCTACAAAACCAGATTCACTTAGTATTTTTTTTGTATCTTCCCCAAGTAATGGAGCTAATCTTTTTTTTCTAGTATGAGACAGAGAAAATTTTGCTGCAGGCCTGGGGCCTCTAAACTTTCCATATTGTAAGCTTTCATCAAATTGAATTATTTTGCTAGCTTTTACTTGTTCGTTATCTAAGAGTTCTTTTCTCTTCAATATAGGTGCACAAGGTACTTGTTCTTTTCTTAATTTACTTAATATTTCATCTGATTTGTATTTTATTATTTCTTGGGAAATTATTTCTCTTCTTATATTTGCATTTCTAAAACGCACTCTTGCGTTTTTGAATCTTTGGTCGTTCATTAAATCCATTCTACTTAATGCGTTACACATCCCCATCCATTCTTTATCAGTTACAGCCCCTGCTGTGATATATTTATCTTTAGTTTTGTAGACTAAATCTAGTCCAAATTGACCTTCTGATGGATCAATATTGTTATCTAGAAAAGATAGAGTGGAGCTTCCCTCAGGCCATAAATAAGCAATCATTACATCCAGCATTGATACTTTAACGTGTTGACCTTTATTTGTTTTTTCTCTATAGAATAATGCTGAAGAAATAGCCTGTGCAGCAGCTAATGCTGAGGTTTTATCAGGAATCACTGTTCTTACCATCTTAGGTCTACCTGTTTCACTATCTTTTTGTATTTCTGCAAGTCCTGAGAGAGCCTGAATAACAGGATCATAGACTTTTTGGTTAGAATATGGAAACTCTTCACCAAATCAATTGATAGAAACAAAAATAATATTTGGTTTTAATTTTCTTACTACTTTTTCGCCTAAACCCATCCTTTCTATTGTTCCAGGTCGAAAGTTTTGTACTAGCACGTCACAAGAGGGAATTATTTTTTTTATTATCTCAATAGCATTCTTTTTTTTTAAATCTATACATAATGACCTTTTACTTTTATTGCTACAGAGAAATGCAGTACTCATTCCATTATTTTCAATACCGACATTTCGCATGGTTTCTCCGTTAGGAGGTTCAATTTTTATTACATCGGCACCTTGATCTCCTAATAGCATTGTTGCAAGTGGTCCTGACATCATAGCCGTAAAATCTAATATCTTAATACCTGAGAGAGGTCCATTCATCTTATTCTTTCTTTATCTTAATTAATAAAAACTAGATATTTATGCATTTCTGGCACGTAATTTTTTATCCTACTTCACTTATATTGCCTTATAATTTAATTCATTCTATTATATATTAATAATTTTATGCTAATAGATAATTTATTAAAATCAACGTAATTTTAGAGCAAAAACTAATTACATAATACTACAAATAATCATTTTAATTACTATGTATTCTAAAAATTTAATTATATTTTTGATAATCTTAATGGGTTTTATTTTAAATGTTATCAGCGTTCAGATTGTTGGATCTTCTTTTAGATATTTGCAAGGTGCATTGAATGCAGGCGTGGATCAAATATCTTATGTAATGTCAGCATCATTGATATCAGAGGTTATAATAATACCTTTTTCTGGATGGCTTGCTAGATTGTTATCTCCTAGAAGACTGTTTATGATTAGTTTATCTAGTTTTTTAATTGCCAGTTTAGGATGTGCATTGGCATCTAATTTTTATATAATGGTGATGTTTAGAGCACTACAAGGTTTTTCAGGAGGTGCATTAATGCCTTTAATGATGGCAACTATCTATACTTTATTCACACCAAAACAAATCCCTATAATTTTATCAATAGCTGCTACCATTGGTGTCTCCTCTATAGCTCTTGGCCCCTTAATAGGAGGCTTCGTAACTGAGAATTTTGGATGGCAATGGATGTTCTTATATAACATACCAATAGGTATTATAGTTCTATTTTTTGCCTATAAATATATAGATCTAAAAGAAAAAGAAGATGACCTTCTTGCAAAAATAGATTTTGCTGGAATTGCTTTTTTAGCGATAGGACTAATTACTCTTTTAGTAACTTTGGAAGAAGGTGAGAGATATGATTGGTTTGAATCTGAATTAATAATTATCTCTATGTTATTTTCATTTATTTGTCTTTTGTTATTCTTATTAAGAGAATTAACAGCAAAAAATCCTGTTATAGATTTAATGATCTTTATGGACAAAAACTTTGCTATTGGATGTATTAACATTATAGTTTTTGGAATTACTCTTTATGTTCCTATTTTCTTGTTGCCTATATTTTTAGGTGAAGTTAGAAAGTTAGGTGCTTTAGAAATTGGAGTAATAGTATCAATAATGGGGCTTGCTTGGATGGCGACTGGCCCTTTTGTAGGCTTACTTATTAATAAAATAGGAGCCAAATTAGTAGTAATTATAGGCTGTCTTTTACTTACCTTAGGAACTTTTATGCAGACTAAAATTACATCTGATTTTTATTTTAACGAGCTTTTATTGCCACAAATATTAAAAGGAATAGGTGCTCAATTTTTATGGATAGGTAACCAGTATATCTCAATGATGTGGGTTCCTCTAAAAGGAGTGCAAAATGCTTCTGCTATGTTTAATCTTGTATTAAGGCTAGGTGCTGCTATTTCCATATCTGTCGCTAGTTCATATTTACAGAAGTTAAAAACTTCATATTACGGCCACATTTCTCAAACTGTTATGGAAGGAAGATTAAAGGCATTTGAAAAAGATAAATTAAATTCTTTATTTAGTAACTATTCTTCTGAATCAGGGTATCTAGAACATTTAAATTCAGTGATGCTTCTTGAGTTATACGGAAAAAGAGAGGGTTTAATAATGGCTCTAAATTCCATAAACTACTTCACTATGTGGGTGGCTATTATACCAATTCTATTACTTCCTTTTGTTAAAACAAAATAGAGATTTAATACCAAATGTTATCC
The DNA here is from genome assembly GCA_964428295.1 of uncultured Alphaproteobacteria bacterium. Lineage (GTDB taxonomy): Bacteria > Pseudomonadota > Alphaproteobacteria > TMED109 > TMED109 > CAYRXL01. The sequence continues at coordinate 181 of CAYRXL010000153.1, read as the reverse complement.
TCTGAGTTGCATAAATCCCTGTTCTGCAAAAGGAGCTCTACTTCTAGCTTCAAACTTAAACTTAGCCCAACTTTCGTATATTCTTTTATTTATACTTCCTTCGTTTGCGGTGGATTTTACTACATCTTCTGAATGTTGCATCATTTTACTAAAGACATCTTTAGGAAAATTTTGTATCGAA
>CAYRXL010000152.1:2782-4708 GCA_964428295.1 uncultured Alphaproteobacteria bacterium | reverse complement strand
GCGTTTCAAAATTGTTGGAGAATTTTTTTTTCTTATGAATTTAATGTTTACATTTTTAGGTAATTTTTTTTCGATCTCACGTAAATATTCTCCTTTTTCGCCAACCATAGAAAGCAGATTAATACGATTACAAAATGGTGACAAATGACGAGATAAAGCTACAGCGCCCCCAAGATATTCTTCTGTTTTCATGTCTCTCAAAACAAGAATCGGCTCTTTACCAGATTTGCCTAACACTTCACAAAAGACATACTGATCAATAATAGTTTCGCCAATAATAAGAACTCTGATCTTTTTAAAGTTCTCAACCAATTTTTTAATTTTCTGAAAAGTATAGTTCTTTTTAATTTTTTTAATTAATAATTTGTGACTGTCTGAGTTAACTTCATTAAGATTTATAAGTTTACTCGAGCTAAAACTTATACCTTGAGTATAAATTATTTTTCCACCGATTTTTTTTAATGCATTAATTTCATTCCTTATCTCACCAGAAGTATCGTTTTGATGAAATTTATAGTCTTGACCTTTGCAATAAGTATTTGGTTTTAATTCTTGAATTACTGGAACCGCTGTTGGATTTTTATTTAAAGCAACATAGTCAACCATCTCTAGAGCTTCTAAAGCTTTTAGTCTATTTTGTTCACGGAATGCAGGTCTATTTGGCCCCTTATTAACATATTGATCAGAAGTAACAGTTACTACAAGTATATCACCATAAGTTTTTGCTTCTCGAAAGTGATTTATATGTCCAAGATGTAATAAATCAAATACACCATGACAAAGAACAATTCTTTTTCCTTTTGCTTTTTCTTTATTAAGAATTCTTTGTAAATTTTCAAGTAAAAATATTTTTTGTTTCATATTTTTATTAAAGATTTGTTTATTTTTCCTTGAATACGAAAGACTAGAAGCTTGCCTAAATTTAATACTTTAAACTCTAGTATCAATTAAAACGTCTGATAAGTTTTTTTCTTTTAATTGTAATTCTTTATCTATTCCTTGCATTTCTAGAGGATACGAATACTCTTTACCTCTGTATTTTCCTGCAAGCACATCGTCTAATAATTTATAGTATTTAGGGCTTAAATCATTTCTACCTAACAGTCTGGGTAAACAACAAATTGCTGCTATGGCTATTACTCTTTTAGGTGGTTTTTTCTTGCCCCACTTCATTCTCTTAACAACTTTGTCGAGCTCTTTTTGTGCTTCAACATCAAAATGTTCCATTGCATATGCAATCTTTGGATCGTTTGGAACAAAATAATCTGGTATTTTTACTTCTTTGCCGTTTGGATGAATCCATTTATCATAAACAACCTTATATAAACCAGATTCATAAACAGGTGCTCCAGGTAGAGCTAAAAGTTGGCGTGATAGAGACAAATCACATCCTTTAATAATAAAACTAAGCGCGATATCAATTGTAATAAGTAAATCCTCAATTGTATATTCTGGAACTCCTAAAATTACATTTACTTGAGGCACTATACCATTATCAATCATAGTATTTAGTACTGCTTGAGCATGTTTGCTTCGATAGCCCGCTTTATTAATTGATGGTGCGGTGATTACTCTGTCAGTAAATGTTTCAACACCAACACTTATGCTTCCAAATCCAGCTTTAGCCACAAGTTCGATTAATTCTTTATTTGGCTGTTTGTTATTATCCAGCCAATCAGATACATGTGTTTGACAGTTAAAACGGAAATTTTTATCCATTAATCCTTTTTCTTTGTAATCTATAACTAACTTACAAAATTCCTTAACTCTGTTATGCTTTGATTTTAATGCAAAATCATCATCACTAAACAGAATACTTTTTGCCCCATATTTTTTTACATTAAACATTACTAATTCCATAAGTTCTTTAGCATCAAGTTGAATCAATTTTTGTTTACCGCTCGAAAAACGCATTCCCTTTTTATC
>CAYRXL010000152.1:0-2772 GCA_964428295.1 uncultured Alphaproteobacteria bacterium | reverse complement strand
CCCGAATTGCAAAATCCACATCTGCGTGGGCAGTGACTAGTTGTATACAATCTAACATTTTCTGCGATAAATTCTGATGCTCCCAAATCATTGTTGGCCATTTCTTTTCTAATAATATCCCAAAAAATTTTATGTGGCATTTCATACTTTCGAGGAAATTCAAAAAACAATTTGTTAAAAGTTTTTTTATCAATCGCGGCTGCAGGTATATATCGATAAATATCTTTTTCATCCCTATAAGAAATTCCACGTACCTCTTCTATTGCTTTAAAAAATTCAGAAACTTTTCTGGATTTTGTAGGAATTTCAAAATATTTTTTACAAATATTATGAAAAGTTTCTTCACCATAGCCATTAACAATTAAATCTATACCTAGATCCAACCATTGTTTATAATTTAGTTGAGCTGCTTGGCCACCAGCAACAAACATTGGTATTTTCCCACTGGACTTAGCAGCAGTTCTCATTCTCCAAATTAATTCTAGATCGGTAATCATTTTTTGCTCACCGTGCCACCTATCCTGAGCAACACTTATTCCAACAACGTCATACTCACCTTTTTTTAAGCTTTCCATAACATTATTTTCGTAAATTGTAGCTCTTTTAAAAAGTTCTAAATCTCTATCGTAAATGTCAGCTGAAATTTTATTGTGTCTGAGATAATTTAATATTTGGTACATTCCAAAGTGAGGCGCATAATTAATACCTAGACCAGTTGCGGAAGTAATTAACAAAACTTTTCCAGAATTTTGTCTTTCTAAATTTACATTTTTTATGGCAGCCCCATTCGTATGGGTGGAAAAGCTTGTGCTGTGAGAATTTTGCGACATTTTTAAAAATATTATACTTAATATTCTATCAAAGTAAATAAACTAATGATTGTTGATTTTATTTATCTATAATCCTCTAAATAAACCTTGATCAATTCATCTAAATTCTTAAATTCTTTTAATGGCTACAAACACCAAATGACCCGACTTTTTTTACATGAAACAAATTTTCAATTATATGTAAATAAAGTCTGCTTTTATAATAATCAATTATAACTGTTGTAGAAGAATAATTTCTCTCTTTTAAAAATTTATACACAAATAAAGCACATAAAATCCTAAATCTCCCATCAATTAAGATTAAATCGGGAACTAAATTTTTTTCATTAAAATAAAGAAGTATATCTTCAGCATATTTTTGTGCATTTTTACTTATAAAAGACTTATTATAGGTATTAAAAATCGGACGCGATCTTTCCGCCACAATTCCAAAACTTTTTAGAAAATAATTTTTATTTTTAAGATGCTTTTTTAAATTTCTATAAAAAATTTTATCCGACTCTATTGAATAATAGTTAATATTATTCCTGTCCGCTAAAAGTGTTGAAGTTCCGCTGCCATATTCTAAATATAGTTTACTTTTGAGAAGTTGTTCTCTAAAAAAAATATTATCTATATCAAGTGCAAATCTTGTTTTTGTTTCTTGTAAATTAATTGGTAATTTTTTTTTAACAAAATTAAAATGTGTTAAAATATAATAAGGTAGAAAAAGTAAATCAAGAAAGCAGGTTTTTAAAAAAATGTTAAATATATAACTCTTAACAATCAGGATAATTGTTACAATATTTCCTTTAACAATCAATTTAAGTAGTGTAAAAAATTTTTTTTTGATTGTTGGAATAAATTGTTTATTAGACCTAATATCTAACATCCACCATGAACTCATAAGATTATATCTAATCCTTTCATTTTCTTACAATGGTTCTCATATGGGGACTTAGTTTATTTATTTGTTGAATAGTACTTTTTCTATTTTTTTTATTAATTGACGATGCTTGCCTAATTTACCCATATATCCATGAATTTTAAATTTTGGCATTTTTGAAAACTGATATCCGTAATAAAAATTTATTAACGCTGCTTCAAAATGATCTCTACCTCTTCTAACATCATATTGGGGTTTATACATATTAAAAAAAAGTCGCCAATAGTTCATATTTTCAGGAGATGAATTTAAATAAAAATCCCAACCATACACATTTACTTTATCCGCAAAAAAAGATAGAGCACATAGATTTGGTAGAAAAGATTTTGATGGGGCCCAAATAGGATGAGAAGGTAACATAATATTCTCAAATAGAGCTATACGCTTACATCTATCATTGTCAAAAATATTTAAATAAGAAGGGTCATATGGTTGCGTTTCAAATGATGGGTACGCATGAACACCAATTACTTTATATCCTGCTTTTTTAAACTTCTTCACTACATATTCTCTGCTTATTACATATGTTAATCTCTTTTTTAAATCTTCGTCTTTTAAGTTATCTTTAAAAACTTCATCAAACTCATCAGCTGTTTTTAAATGTGGGTCGTAAATATGAGTATAAGTTAATTTTCCATTTTCGTCTGTTCTTACTGGAGTCCAAAATGAAATAAGAAATATTGGACCGTTCAATTCATTTAATTTGCTTAAATCAAAACTAGAACCCACACCAACCACATTAATTTCTTTCATTTTTGCTATATCACCGCTCTTAGACTTGAGCAAATCATAAGGGATATAATTTTCATCTTTTTTAGGCAATCTTGTTGTCTTAAATGGCAAATGATTTCTGGTTGAAAATCTATATACCTGTTCTGGCCATATATGAAATACTAGCATCATCATTAGTACATCTTTTAATCTTAATAAAATATTTAAGCGATCCTTGGCGCCTGTAAGAAAACTCCAAATTAATGGAAATTTTTTAATAAATTTTTTACAAATCTCTAGTGCTGA
>CAYRXL010000151.1:4399-4714 GCA_964428295.1 uncultured Alphaproteobacteria bacterium | reverse complement strand
AATGCTTTTAAGTTGTTTCCTATAATCATTTTAGAGTATCCTTTGTCTTTGTATATATCATTTATATATAACTTACCGTGTAAATTATCAATAGGAAGTTTTTCCCAATTAACTATAGGTTTGCCAATTACAAGCGAATGATTAAAAAAATTATCTGCTATTAAAGTAGCGGTATCAACTATACTATAGTCTTGAAATCTATCTTGTACTATTTCTATAGATGTGTGAAATGATTTAATATATTTTTTTATTTTATCAAGAGTTAATTTTGTTGTTTCTCTTATATCTTTACCTATAGTAACTGCTACTTCACAT
>CAYRXL010000151.1:0-4389 GCA_964428295.1 uncultured Alphaproteobacteria bacterium | reverse complement strand
CAACTCTAATAGAAGTCTGGTTGAGAAATATTTTTTTAGAGAAAATTGAGCCTGCACATGGATTGTTTATTTGTAGGTAATCTTGCATAACTTTTGTTGTGCATCCTATCTTATATCCTCCTATAGAATCTAAGTAATAATGTTTTAACTTTTGATTAATTATTTTTTGTAATTTATAACCATCTTGTATGTTTTCAGGTTTTTTTTTAATACTTTTTATATCAATTATACTATTCTCTAATCTTGACTTGATAATAGTGTTAATCAATTTTTCCATAAATAAATAGTTAATGTTGATTGGTTCCAAAAAAAGTATTTTTATTTTCAGGATGCCAAATTTCGTATTTTTTCATAACTGCTTTAAAAATATTAAGCTCTAGCATTTTATGAAGCCATTGAATTAAAGATTTATGATTCATCTTGTTGTCAAACCAATCCATATCTGGGATTCTGAATTGTCTGATCAAGGGAAAAATTGCTATATCAGCAAATGAAAGCTTATTGTTATAAAACCAGTTGGCTTGGCTCTTTTGAAGTATATTTTCTGCATGGTTTAAGATTTTCACTGCTTCATTCCTATGGTCAGTAGGTGTAAGTTTATTTAAATTATCACAATATCTTGAACTGTATTTGTATCTATCTAGATGATATTTAAATTGAGTATCTATTATATTTACTAAGCACATAGTATCTTCTTCATTTTTGACTATAGGATCCATAAGATTTAATGGGTCATTTCTTTTTAAGGCCCAATTCATGATTTCAATACTTTCGTCATAAACATTATTATTGAATATTAATATGGGGACAGTTCCTTTTGATGAGTATTCTAACATAGAATAAGGTTTTGACTTTAGTAATACTTCTCTTAATTCAACTCTAGTGTTACTTGCAAGTATTGCCATTCTTGCCCTTATTGCAAAAGGGCATCTTCTAAAGGAGTATAATATGGGAGTTTTATTTTTTAGCACAATTAGACTATTTTTTTGTCATTAGGGTTTTTTATATGGTCAATGTTTTTAATTTTAGCTAATTCCATCTGTTTTTGTCTACTCTTATATCTATTTAATTGTTTTTCTGATTTAGTGCTATAGCAATTAGGGCAAGAAATGCCTTTTATATACTTTTTACTTTCTTTTTCTTCTTTTTGTATTGGCATTCTACAGGCATGACAAACATCATAAGATCCCTTTTTTAATTTTGTATTTAGACTAACTCTATTATCAAAGACAAAACATTGTCCATTCCAATTATTACTATTGGTAGTTTCAAAATATTTTAATATTCCACCCTTTAATTGTGATACATCAGAAATGCCTTTAGATTTTATATAAGCACTTGCTTTTTCACATCTAATTCCTCCAGTACAAAACATAGCAATCTTTTTATTAGGATTCTTTTTTACATTAGGAATAAGGGTCTCATCTATCCATTTTAGTATATCGCTAAAATTCTTTGCCTTGGGATTGGTAGAGTTTGCAAATGAACCAAGAGATGTTTCGTAGTAGTTTCTAGTATCAACAAGAATGACATCAGGTTCAGAAATAAAAGAATCCCAGTTCTTTGCTTCAATATATTTTCCAATAGAAATATGAGGATTCGCATTAGGATCTCTTGTTGTAAGAATTTCGTTTTTTATTTTAACTTTTAGTCTTCTATAGGCATGTCTGTCACTGTAGGAAAATTTGATTTCTTCTAAATTTATGTTTAAATTAGTTAAGTAATTATTAATAAAATTTAATATATTTTTTTTCCCTCCTGATACTCCAGCATTAATACCTTCGTTTGCAATTAGTATAATTCCCTTAATATCAAACTTTTCACAGCGTTCAATCAATTCTTCTTTCAATTTAAGAGTGTTTTTAATATTAATAAACTTATAAAAAGAAATTATAGAGAATTTATTCTTTACTATCATTATTTAATTACTTTTATTTTATTTTAGAAAAATCAGTAGCATACAATATTTGACTCTTTTGGGAGATGATTAAATCAGTAGCTTTTGTCAAATACTTTTTCCAGTCTTTGTTGTTAGATAACTCATTTCTTCTTTTAGATCTATCGTCTAGGCTTTTATATCCATATAAATGTACTATTTGATTTAGGTCTCCAATCTCTGAATAAAAGAAACCAATTTGATTACCCAAAATTCTTCTATGGATTGACATTCCTTCTTTCTTGTAAAGTTCTATTAGTTTGTTAACTTGCCCAGTTTTAATAGTATACGTCCTCATTTCAATTATCATCTTAGCACCTCTTTTTATTAATTATTGTTTTAAGTAAATCCAAATTTATATTACCTCCAGATAAAATTGCTACTGAAGTTTTATTATCTTTGTTGTCTTTTAATAGACCTGCTAAAGATGCGGCTCCTGCTGGTTCTGCTATTGAACGGGTATCATTCAAAATAATATTTTGACTTTCTATCATCTCATTGTCACTAACTAATATAATATCTTCAATATTATTATTAATAATCTTAAATGCCATTGGGTCGGGAACTCTTGTAGCTAGTCCTTCTGCAATGGTATTTGAATTGTTTGTTTTAATTATTTTTTTTTGTTTATATGACAATGCATACGAAGGGGCCCCCTCAGCTTGTACACCTATTATTTTTGTTTTATGATTGTAGAAATTTCTCACCATAATCAATCCTACACAGCCTGATCCAAGACCTATAGGAACATAAATATAATCTGGGATAATTTTGTTAAATACTTCAATTGCATACGTTGCCACTCCTGCTACTAGCCATGGGTCAAAGGAGTTAATAAAATGACAATAAGGTTCTTTTGATTCACTTATAGCTGCTTCTCTAGCTTCATCAAAATCATTTCCAATAATTTTAATTTTTCCTCCCAGTTGTATTATTGAATCAATTTTATTTTTTGATATTCCTTTAGGCATATAAATATTTGATTTTAATCCGAATAGCTTGGCTGCCATGCTTACAGATTGTCCATGATTCCCCGTAGAAGCAGTTGTTACTAGTTTAATTGCAGGATTTTGTTTTAATAATTCACATATATAATTTATTCCCCCTCTTATTTTAAAAGAAGAAATTGGCGTGAAGTTTTCATGTTTTATCCAAATATTTCTTTTTGCCCTTTTGCACAACAAAGGCCATTTGTAGGTTGGAGTTTCTATTACATATTTTGAAACTCTTTTTTGGGCAACCATTAAATTATTTTTAGTTAAATAATGCATATTAATAGTTTATATAATATATTAAATTGTTTGTTTTTAATATATGTTATCTTTTCATAACAGATACATATTAATTTATGATTAATTAATAATTGCTATGAGTAATAAGAGAAAAATATTATCAAAAATTAAAACCTATTTCTTTACAGGGATTGCAGTTACAGCACCCTTAGGCATAACTTTTTATGTATCTATTATTTTTATTAACTTTATAGACAAAAAAGTAAAAAAATTAGTTCCTGAAAGTTATATACCAGATACTTACCTGCCTTTTGAAATACCAGGCTTGGGATTGATAGTAGGGATTATAGGTTTAATAATAGTAGGTTTCTTAGCGGCTGGAATTATTGGTAGAGCACTAGTAAGAACTGGTGAGAAGATTATTAATAGGTTACCAGTTGTTAGAAGTATTTATAATGCCTTAAAGCAAATATTTCAAACTGTTTTGGCATCCTCATCGAAAGCATTCAGAGAAGTAGTATTAATTGAGTATCCTAGAAAAGGAATATGGGCTGTTGGTTTTATTACAGGTCCAACTAAGTCAGAGGTAAAATATAAATTAGATAGAGAACTTGTGAACATTTTTCTCCCTACTACGCCAAATCCAACATCTGGTTTTTTACTGTTTGTGCCTAAAAAGGATATTATTAAACTAAATATGAATATAGAAGAAGGCATGAAAATGGTCATTTCTGGAGGTATAGTTACACCTGAAATGGCAAAGAAGATAGATAAGAACTAACTGTAAATAAAAATCAACCTGATGATAGTAGATCTATTGCTTTTTCTTTTTCATGCAAGTGTAGTAAGGTTTTTATAGCTTTTCCTCTTTTAGATTTAAGTAGTGGATCATCTTTTAGGAATTCTTCCGCTTCAACTTCAGCTTTATATATTAACTCTTTGTGAATTTCTAAGTCAAAAATATTAAAGCTTTGCTGGCCACTTTGTTTTGTTCCTAGTATTTCTCCACCTCCTCTTAGTTGTAAATCTTTTTCTGCTATTATAAAACCATCATTAGTATCTCTCATTATTTTAAGTCTTTGTATAGCAACTTCTTTAATTTCTTTTCCATACAGTAAAATACAAACTGACTCTTCGTGTCCTCTTCCTATGCGACCTCTTAATTGATCCATTTGTGCCAATCCAAATTTTTCGGATTGGTCGATAACCATTATTGTTGCT
>CAYRXL010000150.1:3463-4716 GCA_964428295.1 uncultured Alphaproteobacteria bacterium | reverse complement strand
AGTTGGGGCGGTTGTGTTAGGCCACGAAAGACTGATGCGCTTCATGATGAAAGCAGTCAGGTTGGCGCAACGTCCTATCGCACGGAATGGAATTCTACGTCTGCCTCAACGGTTAAATCCTTCTCTTGAGCGGGAATTACCTATTTTGTCGAAACGTTCCTTTCGGGATATGTGGAAATCTGGCGAACTGGAGAAGGTGCGATGAATTCACGAGACGAAATCCTCGGGCGTTTGAGAGAAAGGTAATCAGCGGCAAATCTTCCTGGCGCTTGGAAGTCTGAGCGTAATTTTCCAGATCTGGTGTTGCGTTTTACGGAATCGTTGACCAAGGCGAAAGGCGAAGTTCGCCGATTGGAGAATCTGAAATCCGCGTTGACAGAAGTGGACAGAATACTGCATGAAGTTTCCGCAAAAACCGTTGTTGTCAATGATGAACCACCGTTTTCAGACTTTAGCCCGGTGGAACGGTGGCCCACTTGTGAATGGCACTTGGCTGGAGAGACTACGGGGAATCTTCGCGATTTCTGTGCACGAGCAGATGTAGGGCTGTCGGCTGTTCAGGGCGCGCTCGCTGAGACTGGCAGTCTTATTGTTCACAGTGGGGATGGGAAGAGTCGGCTGGCCACGCTGCTACCTCCGATTCATGTTGCGCTTGTCCCTGTTTCTTGCCTCGTACCCGATATCTTCATTTGGGCCGCTGCCCGCAACGGAGAAATGCCCGCTAACCTCATCCTCATAAGTGGTCCGAGCAAATCGGCAGATATAGAATTTACGTTGACACTGGGTGTTCACGGTCCCCGACGCTTAATTGCTGTATTATATGAGGGATGAGGGTGCCAGAATCTCTTTCAGGCTGTGGTAGCATGTCTTAGCGTTTGTTGGCTGCATGGGCGTCATTCTGAAGTCCGGTAGCGAGTTCAGTTGGGAGATGGAGACAACGGGAATCGGCCGATGGAAGAACTAGGCTTCGCAAATGGTTTTATATTCAAGCATCTACAATGACTTAACATAGGCGACGGAAGTATACAGATTTCATTAGGTCGTTTCCGTATCATTAGGTTAACGTATGAAGTGATGGTAAGCTGATTAGCTAATTCAAGCTGTTCGGAGTTGTGGAAACCCTCTCGAGTCAAGTAGTGCGCGGAAGAATGTGCCTGAATAGAATGAGGAAAGGTAGATCTGCTTGCAAGTTGTCCTCCATGAAATCTACAGGGTGTGGCCGGATGCGTAATTCTTTTAAGCTCTACAAACCT
>CAYRXL010000150.1:0-3453 GCA_964428295.1 uncultured Alphaproteobacteria bacterium | reverse complement strand
TCATCAATTAAGAGACACAGACTAAAAGCAACATAAAGCTCTACAAACCTACCTCGGATAAGCACTAGATTCATGTCTGATTGAAACCGAAAACACTGGGAGTAAACGTGGCAAAGCCGACAATCGGAATTACGATGGGGGATGCGGCGGGTATCGGTCCCGAAATAATAATTAAGGCGTGCGACGACGAGAGCATCTACCAGGTTTGTAAGCCGCTTGTTATCGCGGACGCGAAGATTCTGGAAAAGGCCAAACGCTTTCTAGGCAGCCAAATAGAGATTTGTCCAGTAGATTCAGTAGTAGCTGGCCGATATGAACCGGGAACGCTAGACTGTTTGGATCTCGACGTGCTTACTGCCGATATTCCCTTTGGACAAGTTTCGGCCTCTGCAGGACACGCGGCATATCGTTGTGTCGAAAAAGCAATTGCTCTGGCAAATGTTGGTGAGGTAGACGCAGTTTGTACCGCGCCTCTGAACAAGGAATCCATTCATAAAGCCGGTTATTCCTACCCCGGGCACACTGAAATTCTTGCAGCATTGACCAATACTGAAGACTATGCTATGATGTTCACATCACCGAATTTGAAAGTCATATTGGTAACCATTCACGTTGGTGTTCTGGATGCTGTCCGGATGATTACGCTTGAGCGTGTTTACAAGACAATCTCTCTGGCTGATATGTCACTGCGTCGGATGGGTTTTGCTTCACCGAGAATTGGGGTTTGCGGTGTCAATCCGCACGCAGGTGAGGGCGGGTTGTTCGGCCGTGGTGAGGAAGAGGAAAAAATTGCGCCTGCAGTCGATCTTGCTGCAGAAGAAGGCATCGACGCTGTCGGGCCGCTTGCAGCTGATACTCTTTTCTACCGTGCGCGGCGCGGTGACTTTGACATCGTCGTGGCCATGTTTCACGATCAGGGTTTGGCCCCAATTAAGGTTCTAGGCATGGAAGTCGCAGTCAATGTCACAGTTGGATTACCTGTTATCCGTACGAGTGTTGATCACGGTACAGCGTTTGACATTGCTGGTAAAGGTGTTGCAGACGAAACTAATATGAAAGCGGCCATCTGTCAGGCGGCGGAACTAGTGCGAGCAAACACAAAGTGGGTGGAAAAGTAGTTTTGATTTAGGCTCTGTAAAGCTCAGTACGGCATCCAGGAAGGGGACATTTATGAATTCTGAGCTTATCGTTATGTTGACATGCAACGATGAGACGGTTGAGAACGCTTTCGACCTGTTCAAGGAAATGAAGGACACTCCGGTGAAGCATTGGGGGTTTAAGGACGTTGGTCTTCCGAAGGATGAGATGAAAGAATTGGTCCAAGCGATGTTGGGTGCAGAAAAGACGACCTATCTTGAGGTGGTAAGTCTTACAGAGGACGAAGGATTGGAGGCGGCGAAACTTGCGGTTGAGTCGGGCTTTGATGTCCTGATGGGAACCGTTTTCTTCGACTCGATAAATGAATATCTTAAAGACAAATCGCTTGCCTACTATCCGTTTTCAGGGCATGTTCACGGTCGCCCCAGTGTTTTGGAGGGCCATCTGGAAGACATCGTTTCTCATGCCCAGCAGCTAGAAGACAAGGGCGTAGACGGCCTAGATCTCCTTACCTACCGGTATCGCGGTGATGGAACAGGCCTTCTACACGCGGTGGTCGAAGCTACGAATATACCTGTCGTTTCGGCTGGAAGTGTCGCGTCTTACGAACGCATTAATGAGGTGTCAAGTGCCAATGCATGGGGATTTACCATTGGCACTGCGTTCTTCGAAGGGAGGTTTGTAGTAGAAGGCTCTTTTAGGGACAATGTGACAAGTGTGTTGGCCTGGCTGCAAGCAGAACCTGCATCTGATTGACAAAAGTGATTGCTTCACGACCGCGATTCACAGACGGGTCGAACAATCCCAAAATCAAGCGTTTGCGAAAAGGATTACCCATCCTCCCGATCCCGAAATGCAAGACGGAGATTCCTGCTCTTTTATCGATTGAGGCTCAGTTCGACGTTCCTACCATGCCTGCCAAATTCAATTATTCATTTCATTAACGATGCTCGTTTGTTGTTTTATGTGTAAGTGAACTACCGACCGCATAGACCTGAAGCTCCGTCTGCGTAGTCTATGGTTCATTTGGGCGAAACATGCTTAACATGTTGTATTAGTGCGGAGGAGGTGAAAACACAACGATAGTATTTCTTCATACTCTGCATGTGAACTTAACTATTTCCCAATGGGTCCGATTTAGGCTAGGATTGCTGTTTGCACGAATCTTTTGGACTGGTATCAAGGCATCCCGGAGTGTATAGTATACCCTTGGTTCAATTAATCTAATCGAGTTGAGATACCAGGGGGGTCTAGAACCGCCCTAACAGGAAAAGTAAGACTCATGATGATCTGCAATCATTACCGTGTTTCGATGGCTAGCGGTGCATGACGCCGAAATTGCAACTGCTAATATGATGTCATCATCTTGGAGGGAGCAGATGGAGGAAATTTCCGAAGTTAAAACGAAAGGACGAGCGTTCTAATGGCGGATTCTTAAATTGATTTTATTGACTGTGTCGCATTTCGGCTAGTAACACCGACCATTTTTTTAGCGAGGATGATTGTTCTCAGTGTAGTGTTTTGAACAAGTGTAAAAGTCGGTTATCAATCTCCTCCTGAAAACCAACTGTTGCATGCCTGTCGACTTGTCAAGGGTATGTTGTGCGCGCTATTTGTAGAGGCGGGTGCATAATCCAGATGCGGAGATACGTTATTTGCGCCAATTTTGAATCTAACTAACTCAACCGTTGAAGCTGACTATACCTACTGTGACTAGCATGGTCCAACATAGCCGGGGCGGGCAGATTCTTGAGAACGGTGCTGTCTTACCAGGCCGGTTGTTTGCTTTCTGTTGTGGGAGATAGGTTGGACGTATGTGTATGGTAGAGCTAGTTGAACAGGGAACAATCTTTAAATGATGGAGTCGCCGATGGTTTCAATGTTTGTTTCAGGCGGTTTGGTTTCAAGTGAATCCTAGTACAAATTTCGATTGGCGTTGGCTTGATGGTGCGTGCTCAAAAAGGAGAACATGATTGTCAGGTGTAGCAGTTTTGCGAAGTCAACATGAAAACTGGCGTGAAAATTAAAGCCGTTGGGAATGTGTTCGGAAGCCTAATGGCATGTGGACCTAGTTCGGAAAACGTTGTCGTGCGATTTCTTAGTCACACCTTCTTGTGGCGTCACAGTCTTAAAAAATCATCTCCCCACGATTTGCGCAGGGGAAAACACAACAGCCACAGCCATCCCTGCCACAATTCTGCCCCGTGAATACTAGGGGTAGTCATGGGATATCAGTAATTACTCGCTTTGTCTATTGTTGTCCAAATCTAGTGGTTGTAAGTTGTTCTTGAATACGAACTGCAATCTCCTGAATCTCAGCCAGTGTACCTGGTTTGGTTTCCCATGGGAGGACCA
>CAYRXL010000149.1:0-4761 GCA_964428295.1 uncultured Alphaproteobacteria bacterium | reverse complement strand
AAAGCTAGTTATAGCATTTATAATATTAATATTATTTTTTATAGGAATAATATCCATATATATATATAATGAAGGAGCAACAGAAGTTCATGACAACAAGGAGATAGTAATTGATGAATTTGTGGGGCAATTGGTAGCATTGTCATTTATAGAATTTTCTTTGCTTAATTATTTTTTGATTTTTATACTATTTAGATTTTTTGATATTTTCAAACCTTGGCCATGTAATGTTATAGATGCAAGAATCAAAAATTCTTGGGGAATAATGTTTGATGATATTGCTGCTTCAATTCAAGCAATAGTTTCATTCAAATTTATTATGTGGATTTTATAAATGACTAACAATAACTCTGCTAAAAAACTACTAAATATATGCAGAAAAAGTAAATTTACAATAGTTACCGCAGAATCTTGCACTGGGGGCTTGTTATCCTCGTTATTTATTGCCAATGCAGGTGCATCGAAAGTTATAGATTCAGGATATATAACTTACTCCAATCAGGCTAAATATAAAATTTTAGGGATCTCAAAAAATATAATTGATAATTATGGAGCAGTTAGTAAAGAAGTTTCAATGTCTATGGCAGACAAAGCAACATTTATTAGTGGAGCAGATATAGCTATATCTATTACTGGAATAGCAGGTCCTACAGGAGGAACTAAAAATAAACCTGTCGGATTGGTTTATCATGGTTTAAAATTAAAATCTATAAATAAAATTTTTTGCGAAAAGAAACACTATTCTGGCAATAGAAAAGAAATACAAAAACAGGCTGCTAGCTATGCAATAGAATTTACATTAAATACCCTATTAGCCTCCATATAGGTCATAAGCTCTTTGCTCAAATGCTTTTACCATTTTTTTTGAAGCACTACTAAAAACTGATCCAATTAAAGTATTAAGGAGCAGTGATTTAAATTCAAAATTAATTTTAAATTCCAACAAACAGCTATTGTTTCTTTTATCATTAAACTTCCAAATATTTTCCATATAGCTAAATGGCCCAGCAATAGCTGTAGACTTTATTTCACTATTACATCTGGTTGACACTCTACTCAAATAAGATTTATTTATAGAATTATAGCCGATAGTTAACTCAGCTTCAAAAAGATTAGAGTTAGTATTTTTGATTATTACTGCCTTGTTACACCAGGGTAAAAACTCAGGATACAGCTCTACATCTAAAATAATATCATAGAGTTGTTTAGAGTTAAAAGGAAGCAATTTAAATTCTTTGTGTTCCGTCATATTTTAATAATTATTAAAGTTGTTTTTTAATTTAATAAAGTCTTCATCAGCATGATACGATGACCTAGTTAATGGAGAGCATGAAACCATAGAAAAACCCTTCTTCCAAGCTATTTTTTCTAAATACTTAAAATCGTTAAGACTTATATATTTAACAACTGGATGGTGACTAGTTGTTGGTTGTAAATATTGTCCTATGGTAATAAAATCTATAAGATGTCGCCTCATATCATCCATTACATCGACTATTTCTTCAATATTTTCACCTAATCCAACCATTAGTCCTGATTTTGTCCATATTTTTTTATTTTTTAATTTTATTAATTTTAGTAGGTTCAAGCTATGCTGATAACTGGCTCCTCGCCTAATGTTTTTGTACAGTCTTGAAATTGTTTCCAAATTGTGATTAAAAACATCTGGCTCTGACTTAGCTATCATATCAATAGCATCTGGTTTTCTTTGAAAATCTGGAGTCAAGATCTCTATAGTAGTGCTAGGCGAAGTTTTCCTTATTTCATTTACACACTTTACAAAATGGCCAGCTCCTCCATCTTTTAAATCATCCCTATCTACAGATGTTATCACTACAT
The DNA here is from genome assembly GCA_964428295.1 of uncultured Alphaproteobacteria bacterium. GTDB lineage: Bacteria > Pseudomonadota > Alphaproteobacteria > TMED109 > TMED109 > CAYRXL01. Next base: position 2,922 of record CAYRXL010000149.1, on the reverse strand, counting down.
GATTAAGATTTAATCTTGAAATAGCTTTAGCTATATTTTTAGGTTCTTTTCTATCAACTTTCTGAGGAATTCCTGTTTGAATGTTACAAAAAGCGCATTTTCTTGTGCATATGTTTCCTAAGATCATTATTGTTGCGTGTTTTTGAGACCAACATTCCCCAATATTTGGACAGGCAGCCTCCTCACAAACTGTATTTAGATTCAATTTTTTGATAATATTTTTTGTCACTAAGTAACCCTTAGAATTAGGCGCTTTGACTCTAATCCAGTTAGGCTTTTTAGATTTTATCACAGATTTATAATTCAAATGAGATTTTGATATATAAGATTTATTTTTCATTATATATGAAGAGAAATTGAGAAAGCATTTAAAGAAGATTCATGAATTGCTTCTGAAAGAGTAGGATGAGAAAAAATAGTTTGAAAAATATCTTCTTCAGTTGCTTCTAGTTTCATTGCCAAAGAAAAGCAATTTATTAACTCAGTAACTTCACATCCTATCAAATGTGCTCCAAGTATTTCTCCTGTGTCAGAACTAAAAACAGTTTTAATAAAACCATCTTCTTCACTCATAGAAAGTGCTTTTCCGTTAGCACTTAAAGGAAATTTTCCCACTCGTACATTTATATTTTTTTCTTTTGCTTTTTTTTCTGTGATTCCTATAGATGCTACCTGAGGGCTACTATAAATACACGATGGTATTAAATTAATATCTAAACTAGACAAATTTTCTTTGCCTGCGATTTTTTCAACACATATTATCCCTTCATGACTAGCTTTATGCGCTAACCAAGGTGACCCAGTTACGTCACCTATTGCATACACCCCCTCTTCTTCAGTTTTTCCAAAATCACCAACGACTATATGGTTATTTTTTAGCTTCACTCTGGTGTTTTCCAAGCCTAAATCTTCTACATTCCCTGTAATACCTATTGCAACTAATACTTTTTCAAATTGCTGAGTAATAATTCGATCATTAATTTGATGATCTATTTTTAGATTATCACTAATACATTCAATATTTTTAATTTTAGTTCCTTTATTTATTTTAATTCCTTTATTTATTAAGGACTTTTCTAAGTGATAAGAAATTTCATCATCTTCTATAGGTGCTATTTTATCCATAGCCTCATAAATTGTGACATTTGAACCTAAAGACCCATAAAAACTTGCAAACTCCATCCCTATGGCACCAGAACCTATTATTGCCATGTTTTGAGGAATTGATTTAGGCATTAATGCATCTTTGTATGTCCATATATTTTCATTGTTAGTTGTAATATTAGGAAGATTTTTTGCTCTTGCACCTGTTGCAATTATAATATTCTTTGTTGAATAATTAGCTATATCCTTTTTATCTTCTACTTCAATATTATTTTTATTTATAATTTTTGCTTTACCTTTGACTAAATGCACTTTGTTTTTCTTTAATAAGTAATCAACTCCTTTAGATAGTTTTTTTGCAATATTTCTCGAACGGTTTATTATAGTATTTGTATTTGCTAATATATTTTTTGCAGATAATCCATAAACAGACAAATTATTTAAATAACTATAAATTTCAGAAGATCTAAGTAAAGCTTTTGTGGGAATACAACCCCAGTTTAAACAAACACCTCCCACTTTATCTTTTTCTACAATCATTACTTTCATTCCAAGTTGAGAAGCTCTTATAGCGGCTACATAGCCTCCTGGACCAGAACCTATAACAATAAGATCAAATTTGTAATTTTCAGACAAGTTAACCTCAAAATAACATTGTATTAGGATAAGATATGAAATGCTTTAAGTAAGTAAGAAGTTTTGCACCTAATGCACCATCTATTATTCTATGATCAGCTGATAAAGTACATGTCATAGTTTTTGCTATTAATATTTCATTATTTTTCACTATAGTTTTATCTGTAACTTTGCCAAAAGATATTATTCCTGATTGTGGTGGATTTATAATAGCTGAAAATTCATCAATGTCATACATACCTAAATTTGATATAGAAAAATTACCGCCAATATATTCTTCTGGAGATAATTTTCCTGTTTTAGCCTTAGTGATTACTTCTCTCATTTCTCGTGATATATCCTGAAGACTTTTTTCAGATGCATTTCTTATTATGGGAGTAAACAAGCCTCCTTCAACAGCTACTGCTACACTAACATCAACTGTATTGTATTGAATGATTTTGTCATCATGCCAGGTTGAGTTGGCTTCTGGAACATTTAGCAAAGATTTCGCAGTAATTTTTATGAGAATATCATTTAGAGTTATTTTTGTACTTTTCTTTCCGTTATTCTGAGCAAAATTATTTATTTCATCCTTCATATTTAATATATTATCCATTTCAACTTCTACCTTAAGATAAAAGTGAGGTATGTTTTGTTTAGACTGTTGTAGTCGTTTAGCTATAGTTTTCCTCATATTTGTCAAAGGAACTTCTTGAACTTTTTGCTTTTCAGTATAAATGCCTTCTTTGGTCTTAAAATTACCATTTTTAGCAGATAGATAGCTTTCAATATCTTTTTTGACAATTCTCCCTTTTGGTCCAGATCCAATTATTTTTGATAAATTTATATCGGAATGAATAGCCATTCTTTTTGCTAATGGGCTAACTTTAATGGACTCATTAGCAATATCAGAATCTAGTTTTATTAATTTATTATCAATGTTTTCTTTGCTAGCAACTAACGCGTTTTCATCAACATTTTTTTCAGTTTTATTACTAGTTTTGACAGCTTGTAAATTTTCTGTCGATGTACCTTTACGGTCTTTGTTATCTATATTCATAATTTTTGTAGCCTGTTCTTCTACAAAAGAATCAATATTCTTGATATCTTTTTCATTTTCGACTAATACAGCAATAAGTTTATTGACAGGTATACCTTCAGTGCCCTCATTAACTAAAATTTTCCCTACAATTCCATCTT
>CAYRXL010000148.1:4531-4797 GCA_964428295.1 uncultured Alphaproteobacteria bacterium | reverse complement strand
ATGACCCGCCTTATACATCATCTCAGATCCACCATATTCCCACGGAACAAGACCTTCGTCTACTTCTACATGTGTACTACCGGGGTCTGCACCCGCCGCTTCCCACGGACCATAACAAGTGGTTGTGCTTTGTAATGGCACGCCAATACCGTCAGGATCAAGCTTATAAGCTGGACCCAACGCATTAACTGTTTCTCCTTGACCACCGGGAGTCTTCTTAGCAGCTATTGGAGAACCCGAAACAACGGGATTGGCGGTAGGCTTGC
>CAYRXL010000148.1:0-4521 GCA_964428295.1 uncultured Alphaproteobacteria bacterium | reverse complement strand
GAAAACATCTATAGGGCGATTTGTTTCAATGGTTGCCTCATCAGCTTCAACGTCTATAATACCATTGGACAAAGTAATCAAGGCCCCTCTGATACTATCTTTAGTTCCTTCAGGATCTTTGGGAGACCCTATAATCCATTTATCATCTACTGTAGCTTTAACCCATATATCATTATTTTTATCGTCAACAATAAAGCTAGCATTGCTAAGACCTTTAGTATTTATCTTACTACTAGATGAAAACTTTACCAGCGGCTGAACTTTGCCCGACTCATCTTTAAACATATCGCTAGCAACACTAGGGTTTGTTAAACCTAAAATCTGGCTTTCGTCTTCTGTAGTAAGTCCCTTACTTGGCCATGCGCCATCCGTCGATATCATATCACTATATGTGACTTGACCAGTATCGTCATCGGTAGATCGACAAATAATACTATCCAAAGAAAAATAAACTAGAAATTGTTTACCATAGACTTCGGAAGCATAAGAATTTAACCAATGATGAAGAGCTTTAGCATCCCTCAGCTGTTTAGAAGCTGGGTCACCAGTAGGGTCATCGTCTTCTGCATTCCATTTCGCATCCATAGGGGCGTCTTTTCCTGCTGGATTACCACCTACAACATCAACAAGTTTCATCCCTAAAGTATCTGTAAAGTACTTATAAAGAGCACTGTCCTTATTACCCGGATTCTGAATCAGCTTTTGAAAGCTTTCATAATTACCCGCTGCGGCTCTCAATTCGTTTTCACCGACCCAGTCTTTATTTCCGGGAACAGGATTGTTTAAAGCTAGATTAATTTTACGAAAATCTAATTCCACTTCCCAATTTAATTCGCTAGCGTCACTCTGTCTAGCCTTAAGCACTTTGCCGTCTGCATCCCATCCCCAAAAAGGAGTCATACCCGCTTGGTCCGTACATTGATAATACTGTTTAACCTTTCCCCCCAGAAGCATAGTTGAATTAACTTCCGCACGTAGTTCTCTTCCTACGGCCTTGTTGATAACGGTAGTCCCATTAACAAAAGTGTCAACGCCAGTAACCGCCGGAACCGTACTTGCGTTATTACCTCTAGAAATCGTAACAACTTTAATTACGTATTTTCCACTATAAAAACTAGCTTGCAAAGGAAACATTTGAATATAATAATCACAACCGGCATCTTCACATACCTGATTAATCATGTCAGTCAAAGACATTGTAGGTCCGGTAAGACGGTAGTTCATATTTGCAAGAGGAATAGATGAAAGATCTAATATATAGTTATCGTTCTTAAATGCTACCCCTTTACAGTATTCAGGCGAACTGGACTCACCTCCGGTTAAAGCCATTACTGCTTTTTGAATCAAAGGCCATGGAATACCACGACTGGTTTTTCTAGCACCTCCAAACCCTTTAGCAGGAGCACCAAACCAAGTACCATTCTTCTCTTGATGAATACAGTTACCTTCAAGAGATTCTAAAAACCCATAAACATTAATAATATTGTAAAATGGGACCTTGCCCTCGTAATGATCTAAAATAACTTGAGTATTATCTAATATGGGGTGTGGAGAGATAAGTTTGACTGAGTACAGCAACCCATCAGACCCTGCTTTTGAATTCCACGACTGTACTAAGCCAGAAAAAACAAAGTTACCCATCACAAAAGTGGCGGCTTGACCAATTAGTGGCTTTATAAAAGCTTCTGCGCAGTCAGCGACTAAATTAATGGTAACTTCAGAAGACTGGGCTCCCCATCCAGCAGAAGAGGTAAAATCCACAACGCTAGCACCAAAAAAGTTGGAGCCGGGGATAGATCCGCATGAACTAGACTGATTGGCCATATAAACTTCTCCTAACTAAACCTAACATGATCCTATCTCCCACGACTTACTTCGGGTATAATGTCCTGCTGCTGCGTCCCAAGTTGCGGTATCACTAGTAGTAAATGAATTGGGTGGATCTTGAAAAAGTTCGTTATAGTGTGACGATGACTCATCTATAATATCGTCATTCTTCCAATCTTTGGGCGAGTTGCTGCCAGCGTCAGATGTAGGTGTATATATAACATCAACAGAAACAACTTTCGTATGAGGACCAGTTGCTCCCAAGCTTTGTAAAAGCGGACCATTACTCCCTCTTCCTAATATTGTAATTGAAGCATATAAGTCTGGACGACCATTTTCAGTTATTGAAATCACTTCTGTTATTGCGTTCGGATCTATAAAGTCTAATCTATCATTGTAAGAAAAACTATATGTCACAGTACCCGCTATAGGATTATAGCCAATACTGGTAGATAAAGGTATTAAATGTAGAGGATAGTCTGTAGTACGAATATTATGATGAGTTGTTGAATTCAGAACCCCTGTTGCTCTTTTATAAAGTGATCCAGAAACAGCCTTCCATTTATTCATAGCATATTCAAACTTATTAGTTGTTGTATCTTTAGGAGGACAAAAACCATACTCAATATTATCAAATCCTTGAATAGTACCATTAATACTTACAGAAGTAAAAGGCGTATCACTTGACTTTTCTACACTACCTTCAAAGTCTTCTATAGCAGCATGGGTTCCGGTATAAGCAATAAAGGTTTGAGTGCCCGCACAAGACCCATCGGTGTGATTAACAGAGAAAGTTCTAAAGGTGCTTGTAATATTGAGGCTATCAATACACATAACACCGCTAAAATAATCGCTAAAGTCACCCGTTTTACCTAACTCGTCCTTAACATAGCTCTGGGCTCGTTCCCATGGTTCTATATAAATCTCTGCGCCCGTAGCAGGTAACGAATCTCCTTGTGCCGAAACATTTTTGGTAATACTAAAAACAGAAGGCAAAGTAACATCAAACACATCCGCATTTGTCGAGTGAACTCTTTCATTATAAAATTCTATACTCGTATCTGTTGACATAGACACAAGCCCTAATGAAGATGCATTCCCCTTACCGTCTTCCAACCCTACTGTCTCAGACCTAGACCCAATTAAAGTTGGCATTTCTAAAGTAATAGTATATGTTGCCTGTCTTACATAATTATCAGCAGCGTTAGACACGTCTATATTCATTACTTTAGGATAGCCACTAATAATAGGCGCTAAACCATCACAGCTTAATGATAATAACTCAAAGTCTTTTGCAAAAGCATCTCTTAGACTTTGCGTGTCAGACAATACAGTGCTTAAGCCCCCTTTGTGATTGTCTAGATCTACACCAGTAGGAAGTATGGTTCCATTGAGAGTCAAAGAGTATTTAGTAGCTAGACCTGTATTGGAAGGAGTCTTTAGAATTTCTTTATTAACAGTAAATAATGGTCTAGGACTAAATTCATAGTCACCATATTTAAACGTAATTCCGTCGCCTAATGGCATTGTAATACCCTTTATAAATAACTAAGTTTATAATATATTATTAATTTTATAAGTTTTCCCCAGCTGAATTCTCTCGTCCACTATCTATAAGAGCAGACTCTTTAACGCTAGCTTTAATACTATCTGTAATATTTTGTTTCATTTTTTCTACAATTCCCTCGCTCCACTTTTCGAGTACACCTCCACCAACCAACTGAACAGTAATAGCCCCTAGTTGAGCAGTCATCTCAATTTTTTCAGGAATAGCACCTTTAAATGCTCCCATAATCTTTTCAGCCACATAATCACCGCCAGTTTCAAATACCATACTCATCTTTTCAGCTATCTCTTTACCTTCCATTGTCTTGCGTAACTCTTCAAATACATTACCAGTAGCAGCAGCTTTGTCGGCAGCTACATCTGATGGTACGGGTGGATTGACTGGAGCGTTTCGTGGATCAGTACTGTCTTTCTGAGCTTCAATATTTTTTGTAACCTGTTGTTGTGTTTGTTGTCGTTTTACTTCTTGCGACAGGGCTCCTGTATTCATACCCAAACCAGCACTTCTAATATTTAAATCAGGAGAAGCGATAGCAGCATTTCTAAAACCAGCTAAGCGACCGGCAGTGTCACCGGGACGTAACATAGCCCCACTTTTAATCTGCGCAATTTCTTTACCTTCTTGTTTCTTTTGATCTCTAGTAATGAGTTTGTCTAAAAGATTTTTACCTTTCATAGCCTTTTTATTTTTGGCTTTAGAGTCTGCCATCTTGTTCTTTCGATCCTCTCCTTGTGTTGTTATAGGACGACCAGTAGCCGGATCTATCTTTAGCACATCATTGCTCGCTACACCTTTTAGATTATCGCCACCACCAACATCAAACATCTTAGCAACTTCGGACAATCCTAACGAATCAGACACACCTTTCATAAAATTTGGTAGATCTTCTAAATTGGTAGACTGAGCCAGATCTGGAATTAACTTATTAAAGTCTTGTACTGACATTTCACCAGTCGTTAGTTTTTTCAAGCTATCAATTTCATGTAGGTTAGAATAGCCCTGATATGTTATTATAAAAACTACAATTAATAATATGTTAATTGTCTTAATCATGAATATTTAAAGCCCATGATAAGCATATCATCAATTTGTCGATTAACTCCACGGAATGCATTTAATTCTTTTTT
>CAYRXL010000147.1:0-4806 GCA_964428295.1 uncultured Alphaproteobacteria bacterium | reverse complement strand
CGCGAAGCTCTTGTTGAGATTTTGACAGTAAATCTGAACCCTCGAAGATCATCGTTCCACTGGTAATCTGCGCACTATTAGCTAACAGCCCGATGATGCTATTAATGAGAGTTGACTTTCCACAGCCACTTTCTCCAACCACACCAACAATTGCCCCATTGGGTATGGCCAGATCAACATGCCGTAGTGCTTTTAGCGTGCCTCCCTCAGTGACGAACCCTACGTTGAGATCAGTTATTTCTAGAATATTGTCGGTAGCCACTCAAGCGTCCTTACGCAGTTTAGGATCAAATACGTCACGTAGGCTTTCGCCGAGGAAGGTGAATCCCAATGTTGTCAGGATTACTGGGATCCCGCCAGCTATCACCGGCCACGGGCTGTTGTAGATGTAGGAATACCCATCGTTCAAAATGGTGCCCCAACTGGGTGTTGGCGGCCTTACTCCCATGCCCAGAAAACTCAAACCCGCCTCGATCGTTATCACGAATGGGATGTCCATGCTTGCGAGAATTAACAATGGCCCGATTACATTGGGTAACATATGTACAATTATTATTCGAAAAAATCCCGCGCCCATCGCTCGTTCAGTAAGAATGAACTCACTATTCTTAAGAGCTAATGTTTGCGATCTCACCATGCGTCCATAGATTGGAATCTGAGTGACAATTACGATTACCATAATCGTTACTAGGCTTGGGCCAAACAGTGTAACTACTGCAAGTGCGAACATTACTGTTGGAAAGGATCGTACTGAATCAAAAAACAGCATCAGGATGTTGTCTAACCAGCGGGGACCAAAACCTGCTATAAGTCCCAATGTCAATCCAATCAACAATGCCACGCCAATAGAGATTAATGAGACTTTCAGTGCAATCCGCCCACCGATGAGCACTCGAGAAAAAATGTCACGTCCGAGTTGGTCTGTGCCAAGGAAGTGCTCTAACGATGGCGATGCGAATGCCGCTCGAACATTGATCTGATTGGGTTCGTGAGTAGACCACCAATCCGCTCCTATTGCACTGATCAGAACAAAGACAACAAGAAATAACCCTAGTGCGCCGAGAGGTTCATGTGTGACTCTCCGCACCGTCCGAAATAAGCCGTTCCAGGCCCCCGACATTTGTTGTGTTTTGCGCACAATAATTGAGCCGATCAATTTTTTGTTCTTAATCGCGGATCAACAATAGCATTGATTAAATCAGCAAAAGTCGTACTAACAACAAATAGCACCGTGGTAACCAAGACCGATCCCATAACTACTGGATAATTTCGACTGGTTACAGCTTCGTAAATCAACCGTCCGATCCCAGGCCGTGCAAACACTATCTCTGTAAAAACGGCACTTGATAATAGAATGCCAATCCCCATGCCTACCAATGTTATGGTTGGCAAAATAGCGAGACGTAGGATGTATTTAAAGACAACAGTTTGTTCTTTAAGCCCAAAGGCTCGCGCAGTACGCACATGTGCTTCACCCATAATTTCTAACATTGAGGCTCTTACTAGTCGTGCTAGATATCCGACCCATCCTAGTCCTACTGCAAAGGCAGGGAGAATCAAATGCCTGATATAACTAGTTAATGAGCCATCACCTGCACCGATAGCGGGTAACAATTTTAGAATTACTGCAAATAAGAGTACCGAATAAATTGCGACCAGAAAGGTTGGTATAGCGATACAACTTACTGATAGTACTCCCACTATTCGATCGATAAGACTGTTCTGATAAACGGCTGCGAAGCAGCCGAGAGGAATGCCAATCAGTATTGCCCACCCGATGCCAGAGAGAACGAGGTAGATGGTATGCGGCAGCTGTTCGAAAACGATCGTATTGACTGATTTTCGTTTAAAAACATCTTGTCCGAGATCGCCCTTGGCGACATTTCCAAGAAACTTAACTATTTGTATTGGCAAAGGATCATTGAGGCCCATTTTTTCGCGTATCTGCGCTTGTATTTCAGGACTTGCTCTTGGCCCCAGAATTGTTTTTACAGGGTCACCTGGCACAAGATGAATCATCGCGTACAGTACAGAAACTGCAACCGTAATGGTCAAAATACCCAGACATATTCGTTTAATGAAATAGAACAGCATTGTGTCAAACCATAGGGTTATATATCAAAATCCCACGTTATAAAGATGTAGGGCCAATCTGTTTTGTTAGGTGACGTCTGAGTGCTATTATGCAGAATCCAGAGAAGGGTAGCACTTTGTTTTATTTGCCCTTTGGGCGAGTACGTTCCGGTGAACTGTAGCTGGCTTCTCGGTGTACGGCTACCTAAAGGCCGAATGATTGCTACAAATTGTGAAAACTTAAGGAGTGAACATGCAAAAAATTAATAGACGCCAATTTATAGGTACATCAGCGGCGGCGATGGCACTTACAACCCTCAAACCAGGAATGAGCTTTGCGGCTTCCGGTGATACTTTAACTATTCGAGCCCCTGGAGACATTGATACTACAGATCCTGGATTTTGGAAAAACACCACCGATCTTTGGGTCATGGATGCAGTCTTTCCTCGGCTTATTAATTTTAAGAGTGGGTCGAAGTGGGAATGGGAGTTATATTCCGCTGAATCAATAAATCAACGTGACGCATTAACGATTGATTTCAAATTAAAACCCGGTTCTATGTGGACAAACGGTTATGGAGAATTGACAACCGCTGACGTCAAGTATTCATTCGAGCGTTATCTGGATAAGGAGCTTGCTACAGAAACAGGGGATAACTGGGCTCTGCTAGACCATGTAGAAATACACGATAAATATTCAGGCAGCATTCACTTAAAAGAGCCTTTTGCACCCCTCTGGTGGTTTGTTCTGCCTTACGCGACGGGCAGTATCCTATGTAAAGCCGCAGTGGAAAAAGCTGAGGGTCGAAAATTTACACTTGAGCCGCCAGCTATGGGTGGTGCCTACAAGATTGTAGAGCACACGGCTGGACAGCGGCTTGTACTCGAAGCACACGACGGGTTTGCTGGGCCGAAGCCGCACTTTAGACGAGTTGAGATCCTTCCAATTACTGATTCCAAGGCTGCTGAAAATGCTGTACAGGCTGGACAAGTCGACTGGACCCGGGTGAGCTTAAGTATCGTGCCGAAATTGCGGGCTAACTTGCCTGAGAACTTAAGCTTAGAGCTGAAATATGCGCCCGACAATGTTTGGATGGGGCTCAATGGGGCTAGTCCAAGGCTGTCTGATATTCGGGTAAGGCAGGCAATTCTGAAGGCAATTGACGTAGACGCGATACTGGATGGTGCTTATTTTGGGGTTGCCGAGCGCGCGCATGGCCCAGTTTCAAAGGGGCTGTTGGGTTATCGTGAGGAAGCACCTGCTGGGCGGGATGTCGAAGGCGCAAAAAAACTCATTGCTGCGGCCGGTGCGTCTGGAACAACAATTACCCTGGATACACTTGCGGATGCGGACTTTTTGACTGGAGCTCAGATCGTACAGGCTAACTTAGCCGAAATAGGTGTCAATCTTGTCATTGAGTCACACGAGGGTGGTTCGTTTTGGTCCCTGGTTTCGACAAAGGGAAAAGAAGGCATCGACATGAATTTCAACCGTTGGTTGGCGCCACCCGATTTGAGCTGGACTACTCAATGGCTTTTGTCTAGTCAAGCAGGAATATGGAATTGGCAATGGTTCGAAAGCAAAGAGTTTGACGATTTGCACTTCGCCGCTCTTGGCGAAACAGATAACGTTAAACGTGCTCAGATGCTGATGGATCTACAACAGATGCTAGATGATAGTGCGTGCTATTTGTGGATCACTCAACCGCCACGGCCCATGGTATGGCAAAACAATATTACTCCTGCGATGAAACCTAACGGAGACCCAAGGCTGGAGTTATTCCAAAAAGCCTAAATGGTAGAAGGTAGTTAGGCCCTTTCCCGCTTGCCGAGGGGGAAGGGCCTTTTCCGTATCTCTCGGCAGTACGAATCCGCGTTCATTCTGGAAAACCTAAGAATGCCCAATTCGAATGCTAGTCACTATAGTCGGGCTCTTCGATGTCTAGTACTTTACGCAATTCGGAGAAATGAAGATCCGCACTATAACTAAAATCTTGCCAATCCTGTGACGTACGATTAGCGACTTCTTCCGACACTACTTTTAATGCTTGTCCTGTCATATAGGCCGTAACCAAGGTCTCGCATGCCCTCTCTAGGTGATAAATCTCATCAAAAGCAAGTGCGACGGTCGGCGCCACGACAGTTACTCCATGATTACCCATTATCAGAATTTGCTTCTCAGTCAGTTTATCGCATAGCCGATCTGCCTCGGTTTGATCAACGATCATGCCCGAAAACTCACTGTCAAAGGCGACTCTCCCGAAAAATCGCATACTGACTTGATCGATGGGATAAATTGTGCTGTCGACTAAGGTTGCTAGGACTGTGGCGTATTTGGGGTGAAGATGTAATACACACTTCGCTTTTTCGACTTTCTGAAGTATTTGTCCATGCAAAAGCCAGGCAGAGATATTTGCTTGGTCGGTGCCAGTGTGGTCATTTAGATCCACCATTATGAGGTCACTACCCTTCAGGGTTGAGAAATAGCGGCCATCTGGATTAATCAAGAACTTGTCTCCGTTATCTGATACGGACAGGCTGCAATGATTTCCAGCAGCTTCTTGTAAATGTTCACGAGCAGCCCAGCGTAAGACAGCAGCGAGATCAGACCGCTCCCTATAATATTGATCCCTCATATTTCAATACCTCCAGATGCTTAGCCGCATTACACGGCTTACTAGGCTGTTTAAAGTAGCTACCATCCAATTCTACTAAGTTTTGCGGTAAAGCCAT
>CAYRXL010000146.1:0-4821 GCA_964428295.1 uncultured Alphaproteobacteria bacterium | reverse complement strand
ATATTTTCTTACGTATTTTGTATCTTAATTACCCCCTACTTTTCCTTTAATTCCCTCTTATAAATCAGCAATTAACTTATCTCTTTTATCATAAAGCTTTATTTGTGTAACATTCTCATCTCCTTCTTCAATTAGCCCAACTCCTAATTCCTTATAAAGTTTTGGATTGGCTGTTTTGGCTTCAATTTTTTCTATTTCAGCTAAACCTATAAGTAATTTTCTAATTTTTGCTTCAGATATTGGATAGTTTGCTAAAGAAGGCAATCTCCATTGACCTTCATCATAATTGATGAAAAAAGAATCTAAAGTAGTATTAATTTGGATTTTTTTAATATTATTGATTTCATTCGCTAAATCTAAATAAAGATATCCAGTTTGTTTCTGAAACCTTCCAGAAATTGAATCCCAATAGGACAAGAATATAGAAACTAACAAAAAAGTGATAGCAAATAAAAATATCGGATGTTTTATGTTTTTAAAGTATCTAATAATTGTCATATTCTATCCAAACTCTTGAGATGAGTTATATGTTTTTTTCTATTTATAAGCCAAACTAACATGGTCAGGAATATTACTATAAGCGGCATGGACCAAATATTAATAAATTGAATATTAGAATTCAAATTATCTATCTCTTGTCTAAGTTCCAATTGAACGTCTCTAAGTTTTTTTCTAATGCTAAATATTTGCTGTTTGAACTCTTCTATAGTTTCTTTTTGCTCTTCACTCAAGATAAGGTCAGTGCTTCTTTCATTAACACCAGAAAATGACTGGAGCTCTGCTAATTTTTTTTCTGTTTCTGATAATTCCATTTGTAGTTTTTTTTCTGTTTCTCTACATTCCATTTCTGCTTTCATTTGGAGATCAGCCACTACTACAAATGGTCTATTAGTTATCCCTCTACTTCTCAAACCAATAAGATTACTTCCACCAGACAATGATTCTATAGCGTTTATTATCAAACGTCCATTATCAGCAGTAGGAGTAGGATTCTCCCTTCCATATCCATCTACCCTAGAGATCCAAGTGTCATCAGCAAGTATATCTGTATCGGCAAAAACTATGATATTTGCAGATTCAGCTTGAGATATGTGATCTGATTTATCTGCACTTTCAGGATAAGCACTTTTAAACTTTCCACTAATCCTTGAAGCAATTACATGATTTTTATTATCTGACTTGAATTCTGATAATAAGGACTCTGGATCAGGTCTATACTGAATTTTAAATCTTTCCACCAGCATAGATTCATTCGTTGTAGTTATAAGAGGTTCAAATATTATATTTTTGTTATTTACATCTTCAACTCTCAGAGAACCTGGGGTTTTTGAAAAAACAAAACTTAAGTTTGCAGTAGCAATATCATCTTTTGACAACAATTCTGATTCTAATGCCAACCATAATATATAGGTAGTAATTCTTGAATTTTCTCTTCCTCCTATACTAACCTTCCTTCCAATTATCTGGTCTCCAACAATCATTCCAGGCTCCATAGAGAAACCCCATGCATTAAATATTTCTGATAAGTTTGATGATGGAATATTTAATGCTCTATCCTTAGGATCAACAGAATTTCTCTCTATTTCAGAAAAAGGATCTGTAAAAAACAAGGCTCCTCTTCCTGATAAAACAAATTGATCAATTGCATAGAGTGTTTCTTTTTTCAGGTCTTTAGGATGTATCACTATAAGTTGATCTACATCATCAGGAATATCAGTAATACCTGTTCCAAGATTTTTAACATTAAAAAGTTCAATTATTCTTTGATGTATTACATAAGGTTCTACATAATCACTAAGGTCGGAAGCAGAACTGGCAAGCCCTCCAGCAACTGGCAAAGAAGAAATCATTCCAATTGTTAATTTTTTTGGAAAAGCTAAACTATTAACAATCCTTGTAAGATCATATTCAAGAAATTTCTCCCTAGATACATCAAAATATGGCACTACCAATGTATCGTCTACACTATTTGATGCTACCAAACCAAAATAAAACTTTTCACCTGCATCATTTACCGAGATTCCTTGAAGCCCATATACCATTGCCAAATCCTCTAAGTCAGTAAAAGGTTCCGGATCAATTCTTTCAAATATCAATCTGTCATTAGATTGAGATGAATAGCTTTCTAATAACTCTCTTACTCTCTGACCGTAATCTCGTAATTGCGGGTAATTTCTACTTAATTTATCAGAGAAAAACAATCTAATTTTAATTGGTTCAGTGATATTTGCTAAAATATTTTTAGTGTTACCAGATACTGTGTAAAGACCATCATAAGTTAAGTCTATTTTTTTTTGTGAAATTACTATATTACTAATTACGTTTACGGATAAAAATATTATTATTATTAATAAGATTTTTAAAAATATTAAAAATTTATTTGAATTTAAGAGTGGAATATTATTAGTAGTCATTTTTTAAAAACCCTTTTTTGACTCAACAATTATTATATTTAAATACAAAAAGGTAAATATAAGCGAAAAAAAATAGATGAGTGCTCTAAAATCTATCAATCCTCTTTTTATGTCATCAAAATTTATTAAGAAACTAAAGGAGGAAATTGCATCAAGGAACGCTTGCCCAGTCCAGCTAGAAAAAAAATCTAATACTATCGGCAATCCACTAACTGTAAACAAAAAGCACATTGTCACAGAAAGAATAAATGCTATAACCTGGTTTTTTGTTAGTGCCGAAAGACAGGATCCTATTGATAAATATCCTCCAGCCATTAAGAAACTTCCAATGTAACTAGCAAGAATGACGCCATTGTCAGGGTTTCCTAGGTAGTTTACTGTCAGCCACATAGGAAACGTTAATGATAAAGATATAGCCGTAAACATCCAAGCAGCTAAAAATTTACCAACAACTGCTTCAGCTACATTAATTGGCAAAGTCATAAGTAGCTCAATAGTACCAGACTTTCTTTCTTCGGCCCATAATCTCATAGATATTGCAGGAATTAAAAATAGATAAAGCCATGGGTGCCAATCAAAGAATGGTAGCAAATCTGCTTGACCTCTCTCAAAAAAGTTACCTAAGTAAAAGCTAAAAAGTCCCGATAGTACTAAAAATACCGTAATAAATACGTAGGCTACAGGAGTAGAAAAGTATCCTGAAAGTTCTCTTAAAAAAATAGCTTTTATTGTATTCATGAAACACGTCCTAATGTTAATTTTTAGTATAAGTTCTAAAAATTTCTTCCAAACTTCCTTTTTCAATATTAAAATGTTCTATAACCCATGATTTTTTCTTAATAAGATTTGCCACCTCATCTTTAGCACGTGTTGCAGATAGTGGTATCACCAAACAGCAATCCTTATTTAAAAGCACCTCTTTAACTGAATCTAATTTATCAATATTTTTCTTTAAGTCTTTGTTTTTCAGTCCTTTTACTGATATAGAAATTACTCCATGGGTTTTAGATTTGCTTAATATTTTACTAGGTTTATCATCCATAAGTAGTTTGCCATTTGAAATTATCATAGCCCTATTACATATGGCACTAACTTCTTCTAGAATATGCGTTGAAATTATTATCGCCTTATTAGCACCTAACTTTGTTATAAGCTTTCTAACTTCATTTTTCTGGTTAGGATCTAATCCATCTGTAGGCTCATCAAGTACTAACAGCTCTGGATCATGTATTAGTGCTTGAGCTAGACCTATCCTTCTTTTAAATCCTTTTGAGAAGGTTTCAATTTTTTGTAATAAAACATCTTCAAGATTTAAAAGTTTAATTATATTATTTATTTTCACTTCTCTTTGTTTGCGACTAAACCCTCTAATTCTAGATATAAACTCTAGAAAACCAATAGCAGTCATTTCACCATACAATGGTGCTCCTTCTGGAACGTAACCAATCATTCTTTTAATCTCAACTGGCTGCTCTGATATGTTCTGCCCCATAATTTCCACGGCCCCTTTACTAGGTTCCAAAAAACCAGTAATCATCCTCATTGTAGTGGTTTTTCCAGCTCCATTAGGACCCAAAAATCCTAATATTTCTCCTTTATTGAGTTTAAAGCTTATATTATTTACGGCTAGTATAGGACCAAAATATTTTGTTATTCCTTTGACGATTAATAAATTCTTCATAACACTTATAACATCCATATCTTTTACTTTGAGTGATAGACAATAATATATTTTTATTAAATATAAAATACTTTTTTTTATTTTTCGTGTATATTAGAATTATAATTTTTATATCAGATTAATATAGATGCTACTTAAAACACCACATTGTAGTTTTGGTTGGAAAGTTAAAAATTTCAATCTCACTTCTTATAACGGAAATTCGTATAGCTACTTAGATATAAAGGGTAAAAATGGAACTGTTGTTGCATTTATTTGTAATCATTGCCCTTATGTAAAATCAATTATTACTAGAATGGTAGAAGACTTTAGAGAATTAAGTAAATATAATATAGGAACTATAGCAATTATGCCCAATGACCCCATTCTATACCCTGAAGATAACTTAGAACACATGAAAGTATTTGCTGAAAGAAATAATTTTTCCTTTCCATATGTAATTGATCAGAACCAGTTAACAAGCAAGTCTTTTGGCGCTGTATGCACTCCTGATTTTTTTGGCTTTAATAGAAAGGACGAGTTACAATACAGGGGAAGACTAGATAATTTAAGAATAAATGATGATAGAAATAAATTAATTCAAAAAGAATTGTTACTTGCTATGCAAAAAATATCTATAGAATTAATTGGTCCATCTAATCAACATTCCAGCATGGGTTGTTCCATTAAATGGAAAAATGAATAGCACTGTCAAAATTCTTAAAACAAATATCCACTTTGAAATAG